>NZ_JAWLBP010000006.1:40374-41828 GCF_041687595.1 Guyparkeria sp.
GAGGCCAGCCACGGGGACCTGGGCATGATCACCGATCGGGACGTGGTCATCGCCCTGTCGAACTCCGGCGAGACCGGGGAAATGCTCGCCATCCTGCCGGTCATCAAGCGCCTGGGCGTGCCGCTGCTCGCCATGACCGGCCGTCCCGACTCCACCCTGGCCCGCTCCGCGGACGTGCATCTCGACGTCGGTGTCGAGCGCGAGGCCTGCCCGCTCAACCTCGCCCCGACGGCGAGCACCACGGTCACGCTGGTCATGGGCGATGCCCTGGCCGTCGCCCTGCTCGATGCGCGCGGCTTCCAGCCCGAGGACTTCGCCCTGTCCCACCCGGGCGGCTCCCTGGGTCGCCGGTTGCTGCTGCATGTGCGTGACGTGATGCACACGGGCGAACAGTTGCCCAGGGTCGGACCGCGCCATAGCGTCAAACAGGCGCTACTGGTGATGTCCTCCGGTGGTCTCGGAATGACCGCCATCGTCGACGAGGAAGACCATCTCCTGGGCCTGTTCACCGACGGTGATCTGCGCCGCCTGCTCGACCGCAGCGATTTCGACCTCGACTGTCCGATCGAGCGGGTGATGACCCCCGGCCCACGCACCTGCCGTGAAAATGTACTAGCCGCCGAGGCCATGGCCATCATGGAGCGCGACAAGATCAACGGCCTGCTGGTCGTGGATGCCAAGGAGCGGCTCGTCGGCGCACTGAACATGCACGACCTGCTGCGGGCGGGGGTGGCATGATGAACCGTCATGACAGCACCTGGCTCGAACGCGCCCGCGGCATCCGCCTGCTGGTACTGGACGTCGACGGCGTGATGACCGACGGCCGACTCCACATGACCGAAGGCGGCGACGAGCACAAGATTTTCCACAGCCGTGACGGCCACGGCATCAAGCTGATCCAGGCGCTCGGCGTGGACGTGGCCATCATCACCGGCCGCTCCTCGCCCGCGGTCAGTCGCCGGGCCGCCGATCTCGGCATCCAGCACGTGGTACTGGGTGCCACGGACAAGGGCCAGGCCATCGAGGAACTCGCCCAGCTGCTCGATCTCGAGCTCGCCGAGGTGGCCGCCATGGGCGACGACGTGCTCGACCTGCCCATGCTCAACCGAGCCGGCCTCTCGGCCACGGTGGCCGACGCACCGCCGGTGATCCGCTCCCGGGTCGACTGGATCAGCCCCCTCCCCGGCGGCCACGGGGCCGTGCGTGCCCTGATCGACACACTGATCGACGCCCGCGGAGAGTGGGCCGAGATACTGTCCCGGTATTCGTGACCGTGTCCGCCCGGATCTACCGGTTAGCGATTGCGGTGGTCGGGCTGGCCGTGCTTGCCTGGCTGGCCTGGCAGAACCTGTCGGGCCAGCCCGGGCTGCTTTCCCAATCGACGGGTGGCTACGCCCAACGCATCGATGCCGCCCAAAGCTGGCAGTATGATAAGCAGGGCCAACTCGCATACC
>NZ_JAWLBP010000006.1:41928-49100 GCF_041687595.1 Guyparkeria sp.
GCCAGAGTCAACCAACGAGGGATGCCACCATGCTTCAGCACGCCCCTTCCTGCACCGCGACACGAGAACCGGCGCCCCCGACTGCGGTCATCGGCCGCTTCGTGCCGGCAGGTCTGCTCGCCCTGGCCGTCGCGGCCCTGACCCTGGCGCCGACGAGCGGCCAGGCGGCCCAGGCCGACCGCTCCGACCCCGTCAAGGTTCAGGCCGACAAGAAGGTGACTCGCTACAAGGAGGGCAGCAGCGTCTACACCGGCGACGTGGTGATCGACCAGGGCAGCCTGCACGCCACCGGTGACCGGGCGACCCTCTATCTCGAGGACGGTGAACTCGTGCGGGCGGTGCTGGAAGGCAAGCCAGCCACCTTCCGCGAACTCGACGACGAGGGCAACCTGGTCGAGGGGGAGGCCCTGAATGCCGACTACCGCACGGCCGATCGGGAGGTGATCCTCACCGGCCAGGCCTGGATGACGCGCACGGGTGACCGGATCAGCTCGGATCGCATCACGTACGATCTCGCCAACGAGGTGATCGAGGCCGGGGACAGCGAAGGCGGCTCCCGCGTCGAGATGACCCTGCAGCCGCGCAACCGCCCCGAGGAGGATTGAGCGTCGCGATGGCCAACAACCCGACCCAAGAAACCAACCCCATCGCCCTGCTCGAGGCTCGCTCGCTCTCCAAGAGCTACGGGGCGCGGACGGTCGTGCGCGATGTCTCGCTCACGGTCGACGCCGGCGAAATCGTCGGGCTTCTCGGGCCCAACGGGGCCGGCAAGACCACCAGTTTCTACATGATCGTGGGCCTGGTGGGGGCCGATCAGGGCGGGGTCTACCTGGACGGCCGTGACATCACCAGCACGCCCATCGACCAGCGTGCCCGGCTGGGGCTCGGCTACCTGCCGCAGGAAGCCTCGGTATTCCGCAAGCTGACCGTCCGGCAGAACATCCTGGCCATACTCGAACTACGCGAGGACCTTGACCGCCACGGGCGCCGCGAGGCCCTGGAGGAACTGCTCGATGACCTGAACATCGGGCACATCGCCGGCTCCAAGGGGCAGGCCCTGTCCGGTGGCGAACGCCGCCGCGTGGAGATCGCCCGCGCTCTGGCTGCCAATCCGCGGGCAATGCTGCTCGACGAGCCCTTCGCCGGTATCGATCCCATTTCGGTGAACGACATCCAGCGCATCATCGAGCACCTGCGCGATCGCGGCATCGGCGTGCTGATCACCGACCACAACGTGCGCGAGACCCTGGGTGTCTGCGAGCGCGCCTACATCGTCTCCGACGGGACGATCCTCGCTCACGGCACGGCCGAGGAACTCCTGGCCAACCAGTCCGTGCGCGACGTCTACCTTGGTCACGATTTCCGGCTCTGACCCAGTCGGCGTTCTACTGTCACTGCCCTACCGAATGGGCTAGACTGGTCCCATGCAAATTACGTGCAAGACCCGTGCCTCGTTCAGTTCGCCAGACGGACTGCCAGTCGAACAGGCATGCAGTTTCCCTGAGAACATGTCGTTAAAACAGTCTGTTGTCGGAGGCTTTTCATGGCAGGCATGAAGGCAGGCCTGGAGCTGAGGATGGGCCAGTCCCTGGCCATGACGCCTCAACTGCAGCAGTCCATTCGTCTCCTGCAGTTGTCGACCGTCGAACTGACCCTCGAGATCCAGCAGGCTCTCGACAGCAACCCGCTGCTCGAGGTGGCCGAGGATTCGGATCCCACCGAAGCGGAGTCCGAGGAAACGTCCCCGACCGAACAGGACCCGGGCGCCAAGGCCGGCGAGGCCTTGCTGGAGGATCGCCAGGACAAGCCGGCCGACGAGAACCTGGTGGTCGACTCCTCCTGGGACGACTACTACGAGCCCGATGGCGGCACCGCCCTGAGCGCCTCCGCTCCCGGTGACGGCGACTACGACCCGTTCGCCACCCAATCCACCGGCGAGGAGGACTTGCGCGACCACCTGCTCAGCCAGGTACACCTCGCCTCGCTGTCCGAGACCGACCGGCAGATCGCCACGGCACTGATCGAGTCCATCGATCCGGCCGGCTACCTGCAGGAGTCGCTGGAGGAAATCGCCGCGCTAGTCCGCGAGGATATTCCCGAAGTCGAGATCGACGAGATCGAAGCGATGCTGCACTACATCCAGCACCTCGACCCGACCGGCGTCGGCGCGCGCTCGCTCAACGAGTGCCTGTTGCTGCAGATCGATCAGGAACACGGCGACGACCCTGCCGTGGCCAATGCCCGGGCCCTCCTCGAGGGAGACCACCTGGAGGCCATCGCCCGCCGAGATCTGCCCCAGGTGACCCGCAGCCTCGGCATCGATCGCGAGGCGCTGGAGGCCGCCCTTCGCCTGATCCAGGGTCTGGATCCACGTCCCGGCCTGTCCATCGGCGAGACCCAGGCCGACTACGTCAAGCCCGACGTGATCGTGACCCACCTCGAGGACGGCTGGCATGTCGACCTCAACCCCGAGATCGCCCCTCGCCTGCGGGTCAACCAGACCTATGCCGGCCTGATCGACCGCTCCAGCCGGGGCGATGACGCCACCTACATCCGCAACCACCTTCAAGAGGCTCGCTGGTTCATCAAGAGCCTGCGCAGCCGCAACGAGACGCTGCTCAACGTCGCCCGCGAGATCGTCCGTCGGCAAATGGACTTCCTCGAACAGGGCGAAATCGCCATGAAGCCGATGGTGCTGCGCGAAATTGCCGAGACCCTCGACCTGCACGAGTCCACGGTCAGCCGCGTCACGACGCAGAAATACATGCTCACGCCCCGCGGCGTGTTCGAGTTCAAGTACTTCTTCTCCAGCCACGTCGGTACCAGTGACGGCGGGGAATGCTCCTCTACCGCCATCCGCGCACGCATCAAGAAGCTTGTGGAGGATGAAAATCCGCGCAAGCCCTTGAGTGACGCGAAGATTGCAACCATGCTTGGAGAAGAAGGGATCGATGTGGCCCGACGCACGATCGCCAAATACCGCGAAGCAATGGGCATTGCTTCATCCACTGACCGCAAGCGACTGATATAGCCGCACAACACGGGAGTTGCTCATGCAAATAGACATCACCGGTCATCACGTCGATGTCACCGAGGCCATGAAGAGCCACGTTCACGACAAGTTCACGCGTCTCGAGCGCCACTTCGACAAGCTGGTCGACATTCACGTCATCCTGACCGTCGAGCGCAAGGAGCTGCAAAAGGCCGAAGCGAACCTGTTTGTCAGCGGTCAGGACATGCACGCTGAAGCCATCACCGACGACATGTACGCCTCCATCGACGCGATGGTGAACAAGCTCGATCGCCAGATCGTCAAGCACAAGGAAAAGCTCACGAGCCATCGTTGAGCGTCACGGGCGACCTGCCTGACAGGTCGCCTTGTTCCCATCGGGAGCGCCTCGATCTCGCCTTCGAGAAACCCCGCTTCGACATGCGTATCCCTCGCCCGACCCTACCCTTTCAGTCCGACTGGCCGGCGTGGTATTGCAGACCGGACACAAAACGCTATGATGCGCGCCGACCCGACATTTTCCCGTAGCGACCCACGAGCGATCCTCGTGAACCGTCGACCGACAGAGTGACGCATGAATACTGCCGAGCTGTTCCCGATCCATCACATACGGATCGATGAGCTGTACCAGAGCCGCAAGCGCGTACTGGAGGTCCTTTCCGGCCTGCTCGCCGACGACGAACTGGGCGGCGAACATGCCACACGTGTCTTCGAGGCCCTGATTGCCCGCGAGCGCCTGGGATGCACCGCCATCGGCCACGGCATCGCCGTTCCGCATGGCCGCGTCGACGACATCCTGACCCCCCGGGGCGCGGTGATCCGCTTGCGTGAAGGCGTGGATTTCGACGCACCGGACGGTGCGCCTGTCACCCTGGTGATCGGTCTGGTGATCCCCGAGGACTGCCCGGAGCAGCACCTCGAGATACTCGGCCGCCTGGCTCGTCACCTGAACGATCCCGACGAGCGCGACACGCTCATGCAGGCTCAAAGTGAAGAACGCGTGCAGAGCCTGATGATAGAGTGGTTGAAGGACAGCACCGAGGCGCCGACGACCTAGGAAGCCGGCGAGTCTTCGGTAGCGCCACACTCGCGGACGGGCTCGCCATGACAGACAACACCGGACACCTTCACGTCACTGCCTCGCAGGACGATGCCGCATGGCAGGAAATCCTCCCTCCCAGCTGGTCCGAAGGCCTTGTCGAAGGGGAACGGCTCGTCGGCCCTGCCAACCCCTGGATACCCACCCGAATCGCCCTGATCGATCACTATCTGCGTGAGAGTCTCAACGATCTTGCCCGCGCAAACGGTCCCGATGGAACAAGCGAGCATCCTCGGCTGATCGTGCTGACGGAAACGGCACGCGACGAAGCCGAGCGGTGGATCGAGGGGCACCGCCAGGGCGCCCATCGCGCATCCGCCACCCACGTCATCAGTACTCCGGAAGACAGTGACACGCTGTCCCGCCGCTTCAGGCGACTCTGCGGCCGACCGCCCAAGGATTGGCGCCACGGCGTTTTCATGGAGATCAGCGGTCTCGGGGTACTTATCCGCGGTGCCGCGGGCATCGGCAAAAGCGAAGTGGCACTGGAGCTGATCACCCGCGGCCACCGCCTCGTGGCCGACGACGCCCCTTGCTTCCACGCCCGTGGCAGCGAGGTTACCGGGTCCTGCCCCAAGCGGCTGTTCGGCCTGCTCGAGGTCCGCGGCATCGGCATTTTGGACATCCGGGAGCTCTTCGGCAGCAATGCGCTCAAGGCACGCAAGTATCTCCGCCTGATCGTCGATCTCTATCCGGCCGATAGCGCCCGGCCCATCGGCCCCGACCAGCGGCTGTTCGGCGACCGCGGGGCCGAGCGGATCGCCGGCCACGACATTCCGGTCTGGCGTCTCCCGGTCGCGCCCGGGCGCAACCTTGCCGTGCTGCTCGAAGCGATCGTCCGACAGCGCAATCTGGAGCGACAGCGCGGCTCTCGCCCGGCCAGTGACCGGGTCGCGACGCTTCTCGCCGTCGACAGCACCACGGATTCACCGGAGGAACCTTGATGACGCGCACCACCCCGCGCCTGATACTGGTCACCGGACAATCCGGCTCCGGCAAGTCGGTGGCGCTCGCCGCGCTCGAGGACAGCGGCTTCTACTGCATCGACAATCTCCCGCCGGACCTGCTCGACCATCTGGCCGAAAGCTACCTGGAAGGCGGCATCGCCGCCCGCGGCATCGCCATCAGTATTGACGCGCGGGCGCCGGAACGGTCGCTCGCCGACCTGCCCGGGCGAATCGAGAACCTCAAGCAGCGACTGCCGGAACTCTCGGTGAGCAGCGTGTTCCTCGAGGCGGACCAGCAGCGCCTGATCGCCCGCTTCAGCGAGACGCGCCGGCGCCACCCCCTCTCCTACCAGATCGACAACCTGGTCGAGGCGATCAAGCGCGAGGGGCAGTTGCTTACCCCCATCCGGGCCTACGCCGACCTGGTCATCGACACGAGCCTTACCACGGTGCACCAGTTGCGCGAGGACGTGCGCTCGCGTCTGGTCGGCGAAAAGGCCACCGGACCGCGTATCCTGATCCAGTCGTTCGGCTTCAAGTTCGGGATCCCGCTGGACTCCGACTTCCTGTTCGACGTGCGCTTCCTTCCCAACCCGCACTGGGACACCTCACTGCGCCCCCACAGCGGGCTCGACGAGGCCGTGGTGAACTACCTTGAACAGCACCCCGTCACTCACCAGACCCGCGGCCAGATCAGCGAGTTCCTCTCGACCATCCTTGTCCAGGCGATCCGCAGCGACCGAAGCTACGTGACCTGTTCGATCGGCTGCACGGGCGGCAAGCACCGCTCGGTCTATGTCGTCGAGCAGATCGCTCGGGACCTGAAACCGTCCTTCGACAACCTCGTCGTGAGGCACCGGGATCTGGGCAACCACTGACCGACCACCCCGGATAGGCAAACGATTCCGAATCCGCCCTGTCCCGTGTCGGTTTTTCGGTATGATGCAGGTTTTGGAAGCGCCGGGGCGACCGGATGCCGGCCGCTCCGGTCCTTGCCTGGCGCAGCGTGAACGAGGAATCGACACGACGATGACCGTGGGAATACTGCTTATCTGCCACAACGACATCGGTGCGCAATTGATCGAAACGGCCGCCGACATGCTCGAGCGTGTTCCCACCCGTCTTGCGCATATCGATGTCAGGCAGGATGACGACCCCATCGATCTGCTGGCCATGGCACGCCGCCGCGTATCCGAAATCGACTCGGGCGAAGGTGTGCTCGTCATGACCGACATGTTCGGATCGACGCCGTCAAACATTGCCCACCGCCTGCGCGACCAGCACGACGTGCAGGTGATCTCCGGGGTCAACCTGCCGATGCTGGTGCGGGCACTCAACTACCCGCGTCTGGGCCTGGAGGAAATGACACAGAAGGCCTGGACTGGCGGGCGTGACGGCATCATCCTGGACAACAGACAGTAGTCGGCACCGACACCACGGACAGGTCTGACATGAACGATACGACCACGATCACTCGACAGATGACGCTCTGCAACAAGCGCGGGCTGCACGCCCGTGCAGCAGCGCGATTCGCGGCCACGGCCGAGCAGTTCGAGAGCGATATCGAGGTCTCGTTCGACGAGCGTTGCGTCAACGGCAAGTCGATCATGGGCCTGATGATGCTCGCTGCCGCGTGCGGCAAGACGATCGAGGTCACCGGGCGCGGGGCAGATGCAGACCAGGCTGTCGAAGCGATCGCGAAGCTCGTCGGGGCACGCTTCCACGAATCCGAATAAACAAACGGGGTACACGATGCAACGCAGAGGCAACCAAGCAAAAGACGGCTACGTCGGACTGGACAATGACCGTGACGGCGGCATGACCTTCCACGGCCGCCTTGTGCTCGACGCGCGGGTCTTCGGCCTGATCCCGGAAGACGAGACCTGTGAAGGCTGGGAGCTGGGCCGCTTGCAAGGCCTGGCGGACAAGGTCAACGCGGAATGGGACAAGCACGGCGGCGGCATCCCGAGCCTGCTCCCTGACGAGCTCCGTGCCCGTCATGCCCGGATCTACGAGGAGCAGGTGGAAAAGGCGCGGGCAGCGGGCTGGGACCCGGACGCCCGCCTCGAGGAAGACTGATACCTCCTCCGCACGCAAAAGGCCGCCCCATCGAAGA
>NZ_JAWLBP010000007.1:0-48467 GCF_041687595.1 Guyparkeria sp.
AGCTGGTTGACGTCGGCGGTGGCGTTGATGATGCGCTTTTCCGAGACGTCGACGCGCCCGGCGTTGGCGTCGATGCCACCCAGGCCGGTCTGGTCGGCGGCTTCGGCCGCGCCGGGCTCGAAGTGGTTCGCGTCGGCCGACTGGCCCTCGTCCCAGGACGTGGGCATGGCGGTGTTCTCGGTTTGCGTGTTCTTCTTCAGCGGGTCGTTCCAATCGAGCATGGTCTTCCTCCGTTCGATTCCGGCGCTTTCGCCGGGCTGGGCCGGGCAGGGTGGCTGCCCGGCTGCTGTCAGATGGTGTTCGGTCGTTCCGTCGTCCCGCGAGGCCTTACTGGCAGGCCTCGCACTCGGGGTCGTCGATCGAGCAGGCCTTGGGGCCGGCCGCGGCGGACGGGTCCGCCGAGACGCCGCGGAGCTTGCCGTCGAGCTTGTTCATGGTGGTCTTCTCCACCCGGGTCTTGGACGCGGCGCGCAGGTAGTAGGTGGTCTTGAGGCCACGGACCCAGGCGAGCTTGTACATGTTGTCGATCTTCGGGCCCGAGGGCTCGGCCATGTACAGGTTCAGGGACTGGGCCTGGTCGATCCACTTCTGGCGGCGCGAGCCGGCCTCGATCAGCCAGCGCGGGTCGATCTCGAAGGCGGTGGCGTAGAGCGTCTTGATCGAGTCGGGCACGCGGTCGATCTGCTGCACCGAGCCGTCGAAGTACTTGAGGTCGTTGACCATGACCTCGTCCCAGAGCCCCAGGTCCTTCAGGTCGCGCACCAGGTACGGGTTGACCACGGTGAACTCGCCCGAGAGGTTGGACTTGACGAACAGGTTCTCGAAGGTCGGCTCGATCGACTGGGAGACGCCGCAGATGTTCGAGATGGTCGCGGTCGGGGCGATGGCCATGGTGTTGGAATTGCGCATGCCGTGCTCGCGGACCTTCTCGCGCAGGGCGTCCCAGTCCATGGTCTGCTCGCGGTTCATGTCCAGGTAGTCGCCGCGCGACTCGGCCAGCAGCTCGATGGAGTCGATCGGCAGGATGCCGCGGCTCCACAGCGAGCCCTCGTAGCTCTCGTAGTGACCACGCTCGGCGGCGAGATCCGCGGAAGCGGAAATCGCGTGGTAGCTGACCATCTCCATGGAGCGGTCGGCGAAGGCCACGGCCTCCTCGGAGGAGTAGGGCAGCTTCTGCTTGTAGAGGGCATCCTGGAAGCCCATGATCCCGAGGCCTACCGGGCGGTGGCGCAGGTTGGAATTGCGCGCCTGCGGCACCGAGTAGTAGTTGTACTCGATCACGTTGTCGAGCATGCGCATGGCGGTCTTGATGGTGCGCTGGACCTTCTCCTCGTCGAGGCCGTTCTCGGTGACGTGCTGGGCGAGGTTGACCGAGCCGAGGTTGCACACGGCGATCTCGGAGTCGTTGGTGTGCAGGGTGATCTCGGTGCAGAGGTTCGAGCTGTGCACCACGCCGGCATGCTGGTTGGTGTAGCGCAGGTTGCAGGGGTCCTTGAACGCGATCCACGGGTGGCCGGTCTCGAACAGCATCGAGAGCATGCGGCGCCACAGGTTCACCGCAGGTATCCGGCGGAAGTTCTTGATTTCACCGCGTTCGGCCTTCGCCTCGTACTCGACGTACGCCTTCTCGAAGGCCTGGCCGGTCAGGTCGTGCAGGTCCGGCACGTCCGACGGCGAGAACAGGGTCCACTGGCCTTCCTCGGCCACCCGCTTCATGAACAGGTCCGGGATCCAGTTGGCGGTGTTCATGTCGTGGGTGCGGCGGCGGTCGTCGCCGGTGTTCTTGCGGAGATCCAGGAATTCCTCGATGTCCAGGTGCCAGGTCTCCAGGTACGCGCAGACCGCGCCCTTGCGCTTGCCGCCCTGGTTGACGGCCACGGCGGTGTCGTTGGCCACCTTGAGGAACGGCACCACGCCCTGCGACTTGCCGTTGGTGCCCTTGATGTGGCTGCCCAGCGCGCGGACGCGGGTCCAGTCGTTGCCCAGACCGCCGGCGAACTTGGAGAGCAGGGCGTTGTCGCGGATCGAGCCGTAGATGCCGTCCAGGTGGTCCGGCACCGTGGTCAGGTAGCAGGAGGACAGCTGCGGACGCAGGGTGCCGGAGTTGAACAGCGTCGGGGTGCTGCTCATGAAGTCGAACGACGACAGCAGGCGGTAGAACTCGATCGCCCGTGCCTCGCGCTCGACCTCGTTGATCGCCAGGCCCATGGCCACGCGCATGAAGAACGCCTGCGGCAGCTCGATGCGGGTGTCGTCGTAGTGCAGGAAGTAGCGGTCGTAGAGCGTCTGCAGCCCTAAGTAGGTGAACTGCAGGTCACGCTCGTGGTCCAGCGCCTGGCCCAGGGCGTCCAGGTCGTACTGCTGCAGGGTCGGGTCGAGCAGTTCGTGCTCGATGCCGACCTTGATGTATTCCTTGAAGTAGTCCGGGTAGATGTTTGCCATCTCGGACTGCGTGCAGGTCGTCACCGGGTTGTGCACGAAGCGCAGCGCCTCGGTGCGCATGGAATCGAGCAGCAGGCGGGCGGCGACCTGGGAGTAGGCCGGGTCGACCTCGATCAGGGTACGCGCGCTCATCACCAGCGCGGTGCTCACCTCGTGCTCGGCCACGCCGTCGTAGAGGTTGCGGATGGTCTCGTCGACGATGCGCCGGTTGTCGACGCTGGCCAGCCCGTGGCAGGCCTCGTCGACCAGGCGGGTCAGGCGCTCGGTGTCGAGCGGCTCCTGCGTGCCGTCATAGCGGGTGACGCGCAGTTCGCTGCGCGGGGCCTCGACCTGGGCGGCCGGCTGCTCGGCGGCACGCTTCTGCGCCTGCTGCTCGCGGTAGAGGACGTAGGCACGGGCGACCTTGTGGTGCCCTTCACGCATCAGCGCCAGCTCGACCTGGTCCTGGATGTCCTCGATGTGGACGGTGCCACCGCCGGGCATGCGGCGGTTGAGCACGCGATCGATGTTGTCGACCAGCGTCTCGACCGTCTCGTGCACGCGGGAAGAGGCGGCCGCGCCACCCCCTTCCACGGCCAGGAAGGCCTTGGTCATGGCCACCTTGATCTTGGACGGATCGTAGGCGGTCAGCTTGCCGTTGCGCCGGATGACGCGGATCTGGCCGGGAGTGGCGGCGGCCGTCTCGATGCTGTCGCCGGGCTGGCCGGACCGGGTGTCGTGGTAGGGAGTGGAGGTGGTCGTCTGTTCGGTGCTCATGCCGCAATCCGTCCTCTGTGGCAGTGGAAACGGTGGCGGTCGCCTCGGTGCTTGTCGGGCGTCCGCTTCCTGGTGTCTGGGTGTCTGTTCGTTCGCATTCGCGGCACCGACGGTGTGTCGGTCCTCTCGATCCGCCCGCGTCGTTCCCTTGTGGCTGACCGGGGTCGCTGTCGGCACGCCGGTCTCGGTCTCGGAACGGGGCGGAACCGGTCGTGGGATCGGGCCGCGAATCGATGGATAGATTGTGGTTCGTGAGGGGGGAAAGTCAACCGCAAAAATGGCGAAATATCACAACCCCATGTACGGTTCGTGCAATTCAGGCACAACATATTGTGGACAGCTGTGTGGGCGACCTGAGGGGAACAAGTGGATCCCGGGTTGAAATCCTGTGGATAAGATTCGGGACAACCGGTCCATGGTCAGTACTGGCGCGCCTCCCGGACCGATCGCGGGTCGGTCATAAGCGGAACGGGGATCGATCGAGAAAATTTTTCTTCTCCCAGCGCTGGTGGTCGAGGCCGTCGCGGCAACCGCCGGCCGGTTGGTTGCCCGGTTGGTTGCCTCGGCCGGCACAGGCATAATCACCCCGGACCGACGGTCGGGCTGGCTCGGAAGGCAATCGGGCCGGAAGGACTTCGCCGGGAAGCGAAGGGTCATCCCCGACGGTCGACCGTTCCCTTACACTGCCATGGAGCACTCATGCGGATTCTGGTTACCGGTGCCGCCGGTTTTATCGGTTCGGCGCTCGCCGCGCGGTTGCTGGCTCGGGGCGACACCGTCGTCGGGCTGGACAACCTGAACGACTACTACGACGTCAACCTCAAGAAGGCGCGTCTCGCCCGCCTGACCGGTCAGGACGGCTTTTCCTTCGAGCGGATGGACGTGGCCGACCGTGCCGGCATGGCCGATCTGTTCGAGCGCATCGGCGTCGACAGGGTGGTTCACCTGGCCGCCCAGGCCGGTGTCCGGTACTCGATCGAGAACCCGCATGCCTACGTCGACAGCAACCTCGTTGGCTTCACCAACATCCTCGAGGGCTGCCGGCACAACGGGGTCGAGCACCTGGTGTACGCGTCCTCGAGCTCGGTGTACGGGGCGAACAGCGAGATGCCGTTCTCGGTGCATCACAACGTCGACCATCCGCTGTCGCTGTACGCGGCCACCAAGAAGGCCAACGAGCTGATGGCGCACACCTACGCCTCGCTCTACGATCTGCCCACGACCGGCCTGCGCTTCTTCACCGTCTACGGTCCCTGGGGCCGGCCGGACATGGCCCTGTTCAAGTTCACCAAGAACATTCTCGAAGGCAAGCCGATCGACGTGTACAACTACGGGCGTCACCGGCGCGACTTCACCTACATCGACGACATCGTCGAAGGCGTGATCCGCACGCTGGACCACACCGCCACCGTCAATCCGGACTGGGATTCGGCCGCCCCCGACCCGGGCACCTCGCGGGCGCCCTGGCGTGTCTACAATATCGGCAGCCACCGGCCGATCGAGCTTCTGCGCTACATCGAGCTGATCGAGGAGGCCACCGGCCGCAAGGCCGAGCTCAACCTGCTGCCCATGCAGCCGGGCGACGTGCCCGATACCTACGCCGACGTCGAGGACCTGAAGAACGACGTGGGCTACGCGCCGGAAACCCCGGTCGAGGAAGGGGTGAAACGCTTCGTGGAGTGGTATCGCGACTACTACGCCCTCTGACCGGCCGACCACGCCTCACGGCAAGGAGCCCCACATGGCCGCGGAACTCTGGGAAATACGGGATTTCATCGCCGGGGTGACGGCGTTCGAGGGGCTGCCCGCCGAAGCGCTCGACAGCCTGCCGCCTCGGCTGACCGTGCGCTACCTGCGTCGGGGGCGCTCGTTTCCGCCCGGGGATGCCGGCCCAGGGCTCTGGGTGGTGCGCAGCGGCGCCGTCGTGGTCCACGATGCCGAGGGGGAACTGGTCGACAAGCTCGGGGAGGCGGACCTGTTTCTCGACGAGGGCGGGGCACAAGGGAATCGACGTACCGAGCTGATCGAGGACAGCCTGTTCTACTTCCTGCCGCGAGAGGCCTTCGAGCAGCTTCTCGGTGCCCATCCGTCGTTCGCCTGGCGATTCGAGCAGTCGCGACGCGAGCGGCTCGAGCACGCCCTCGAACGGCTGGCCGAGCAGCGTGGCCACGCCGACGTGCTGATGGCGACCACGGTCGATTCCCTGTTGCGCCGCGCCCCGGTCACCGCCGGGCCGGACAGTTCCATCCGTGAAGCGGCGGAGCGCATGACCGACGAGCAGGTGTCGTCCCTGCTGATCGTCGAGGACGGCCGGCTGGTGGGGCTGGTGACCGACCGGGACCTGCGCCGGCGCTGCATCGCCGATGGGCGTTCCACCAGCGATCCGGTCCGCTCCATCATGACCGGGGAGCTCGTCACCGTGGCGCCGGGCGCCCTGGCCTTCGAGGCCTCCCTGCTGTTCTCCCGCCATAACATCCACCACCTGCCGGTGGTCGATGCCGATGGGGATCTCGTCGGCATTCTCTCCACCTCGGACCTGCTGCGCCACCAGGGGACGCATGCCGTGCACCTCGTCCGTGACGCGCTCGCCGCCCCCGACTTGGAGGCCATCGCCCGGGTGGGTGCCCGCCTTCCGGATCTTCAGAGCCAGCTGGTGGCCATGGGGGCGGAGGCCGAGCCCCTGGGCGAGGCGATGGTCACCGTCACCGACGCGCTCACCCGCCGGCTGACCGAGCTGGCCGAGCGGCAACTGGGCCCCGCACCGGTGCCCTGGGCCTGGGCGGCGCTGGGCAGCCAGGGGCGCCGCGAGCAGACCGCCCACTCCGATCAGGACAGCGCGCTGATCATCGACGACGCCTTCGAGCCGGACCGCCACGGGGAGTGGTTCGGCGAACTGGCGCGCTTCGTGACCGACGGGCTTGCCGCGGCAGGGCTCGAGTACTGCCCCGGGGAGACCATGGCGGCGACCCCCGCCTGGCGCCAGCCGCTGTCGGGCTGGACGCGCACTTTCCGCGACTGGATCGAGCAGCCCGAGCCGCACTCGCTCATGCTGGCGACGAACTTCTTCGACATGCGGGTGGTCGCCGGCCGAGCGGAGTTGCTCGAGCGACTCTGGGCGGGCGTGCGTCCGCTGGCCGTCAACAACACCATCTTCCAGCGCCTGCTGGTCGGCAACGCCCTGGCGATCCACATGCCGCTGGGATTCTTCCGGCGACTGGTGGTGGTGGACGACGAGCGCCACGACGAACGGCTGGATATCAAGCGCTACGGGCTGTTGCCGATCGCCGACATCGCGCGCGTGCACGCCGTGCGGCTGGGGCTGGGCGAACTGCATACCGTGCGCCGACTGCAGGCGGCGGCCGCGGCCGGCGGGCTGTCGTCCGAGGCCGCGGCGGAACTGGAGGACGCCTGGCGTTTCTTCTACGTGCTGCGCGCTCGCCACCAGGCGGCCCAGGTCCGGCGGGGTGAAGCGATGGACAACCTGCTCGATCCCCGGGTCATCTCGGGACTGGAGCGCGACCACCTGCGTGACGCCTTCCGCGTGGTGGACGACCACCAGCGCTGGATGCGTCGCCATTTCGATATCAGCGGCTCGCGCTGACATGCTGTCGGCCTGGTTCCCGCACCGTTTGTGGCTTTCGTGGCGTCGCCGGCGGCTGCGGCGGCGGGCCCGCGACATCTCGCCGCTGACCCGGCTGCTGGACAGCCCGCTGCCGGACCTGTCGGTTCCCTGGGAAGGACTGGACTACGTGGTGCTGGACTTCGAGACCACCGGCCTCGACAGCCGAGAGGATCGACTGCTCAGCGTCGGCTGGGTGACGATGAAGGGGCCGACGATCGACCTCGGAACGGCGCATCACCAGGTGATCCGTCCCGACATGGAGATCCCGGAGGCCAGTGCCGTGATTCACTGCATCACGGATGACCACGCGGCCGAGGGGATTTCGGAGATCGAGGCACTGGAATCCCTGCTGAACGTCATGGCCGGCCGGGTCCTGGTCGCGCACAATGCCCGCTTCGAGCTGGCCTTTCTCAACGCCGCCTGCCGTCGCCATTTCGGCAGCGCGGTGGCCGTGCCGGTCATCGACACGCTTCACCTGGCTCGGCGCAGTTTCGAGCGGCGTCATCTCGCGCACGGTCCCGGCGAGCTGCGTCTCGACAGCCTGCGCCAGCGTTACCACCTGCCTCGCTACCACGCCCACCACGCGCTGGTCGACGCGCTCGGGACGGCCGAGCTGTTCTCGGCGCTGTGCCAGGATCGTGCGGGGCCGGGCGAGCGGCTGCCGGCCAGCCGGCTACTGAAAGCGCTTTAAGCCTGCCGCGGCGCCCGCGCCACGCGCGGGTCGAGCTTCGATCACGCCGGCTGGTCCTGTCGCGTCGATCCGGGGGCGACCTGCTCGCGGAGCGATTCGCGCAGGGAGAGCAGGGCGGGGATGACCAGCAGCACCAGCAGGGTGGAATAGCCCAGGCCGAAGGCGATCGAGGTCGCCATGGGGATCAGGAACTGCGCCTGCAGCGAGGTCTCGAACAGCAGCGGGGTCAGCCCGCCGATGGTGGTCAGCGAGGTGAGCAGCACGGCGCGCAGGCGGCGGGTGGCGGCTTCCTCTAGGGCGTCGGTCACCGACAGGCCGGCCCGGCGCTGCTCGTTGTAGAAGGCGACCAGGATGATGGCGTTGTTGACCACGATCCCCGCCAGGCCGAACAGGCCGAACATCGACAGGATGGTCAGGTCGAGATTCATCACCCAGTGACCGAAGATCGCGCCGACCAGGCCGAAGGGAATGATCATCATCACGATGAAGGGCGTGGTCCAGGCGGCGAACACCCACACCAGCACGATGTACATCAGCACCAGCCCGAGATAGAGCCCGAACTTCATGTCGGCCATGGTCTCGCGCTGGTCGGCCTGCTTGCCTTCGAAGGTATAGCTGACCTGGTAGTCGGCCATGAGCTCGGGTAGGGCGTCGCGCTCGAGCGACTCGACCAGGTTGTCCGCGGAGGTCAGGCGGTTGTCGATGTCCACCATGACCTCGACGGCCCGCTCGGCCGCGGCGTGTCGGATGGCCTCGAAGCCGCGGCGGGCGTCGAAGTCGACCACCTGGCCAAGGGGAACGAAGGCCCCCTCGGGCGTGCGCACCTGGATCTCGCCGAGCACGGAGAGGCGATCGCGCTCGTGCTCCGGCAGCAGGACCCGCACCTCGATCTCGTCGCGCCCCGACTGGAAGATCTGCACCAGCTCGCCGTCGAAGGCCGCCCGCAACTGCCGGCCGATGTCCACCGTGTTCAGGCCCAGTGATTCGCCGCGGCTATTGAGCGAGTAGGTGATCTGCTCCCGCCCGTAGGGCAGGTCGTCGCTGACGTCGAGCACGCCGGTGACGCCCGCGAGCGTGTTGCTCAGGTCCATGGCCGCCCGCTTGAGATTGTCGGCCGAGCCGCCGGTGAGACGGACGGTCAGGTCCGAGCCCGGCGGCCCCCCTTCGCGCGCGGTCACCGAGAAGCTCTCCAGCCCGGTCGGCAGTGGCGTGTTCTCCTTCCAGCGGGCGATGAAATCCTCGTTGCGCACGTCCCGGTCGTCCGGGGCGACCAGTTCGATCAGCATCGAGCCGAGCTGGTCCCCCGTGGTGCCGGACTGGGCGCCCGTCGTCGCGCCGGAACGGCGGACGGCGTGGGCGATCAGGTTGCCGCCCAGCTCGCTTTCGGTCCGATCGAGGCTCTCGGCCATTTCGTCCAGGAACGTATCCACCCGGGACCGGTCGGTGCCGGCGACGAAGGTGGCATTGGCGTAGAGGATGGTCGGTTCGGGCGTCGGGAAGAACGTGAAGCCGATCCGCCCGCCGGCGATCAGACCGACGGCGAGCAGGATGGTGGCCACCGCCGTGCCCAGGGTCACGCCACGATAGGTGATGGCGAACCGGACGATGTTGCGGAACGGCCTCTGGCGGAAGGCCTCGAAGCCGCGATCGAAACGTCGTTTCACCGCGCCGATGCGCCAGAGCAGGGTCTGCCACCGTGACTGCCCGCTCTGGACGAAGGCGCGCCGGAGGTGTCCGGGCAGCACGAGAAAGCTTTCCACCAGCGAGGCGATGATCACGCAGATCATCACCACCGGGATGTCGTAGAGAATCTTGCCGATGGTGCCGCCCACGGCCAGCAGCGGCATGAACGCGGCCACGGTGGTGGCCGAGGAGGCGACCACCGGCCAGAACATGCGGTGGGCCGCTCCTTCCGAGGCGAGCAGGGGCTTTTCCCCCTGTCGGAAGTGGGCATCGGCGTCCTCGCCGACCACGATGGCGTCGTCGACGATCACCCCCAGGGCCATGATCAGGGCGAAAAGCGAGATCATGTTGATGCTGCCCCCGATCAGCCACAGCACGGCCAGCGCGGCGAGGAAGGCCGACGGAATGCCCACGGCCACCCAGAAGGCGACCCGGGCGGGCAGGAACAGGTAGAGCAGCACCAGTACCAGCAGCAGGCCGCCGGCCCCGTTGTAGACGAGCAGATTGATGCGGTCGCGGATGAGTTGCCATGACTGGTCGTAGACGGTGATCGACAGCGAGTCCGGCAACGCCGGGCGCACGTCTTCCAGCCACTGTTGCAGGGCGCGTGCCGAGTCGAGCGAGTCGCCCTGCTCGGAGCGCTGCAGTTCCAGTTCGACGGCCGGCAGGCCCTCGTAGGTCAGCGTCGTCTGGTGGCGACGGTCCTCGCGCTGGATGTCGGCGATCTCGCCCAGCCCTATCCGGGTCTGTTCGTCCTGGATCAGCGGCAGGTCGGCAAAGGCCTGCGGGTCACGAGCCTGCTCGACCGCGCGCAGTTCCCGCCCGCCGTCCAGGTCGCCGAATTGCCCCGCCGGGAGATCGCGGGACTGCGAGTTGACGACGTCGGCGATCTGGTCGAGCGAGAGTCGGTTCTCGTAGAGCGCGTCGGTAGACACGTGGATGCCGATCTGCTGCTCGGGCAGGCCGTTGACGTTGACGCGGTCGACCCCGTAGCTCAAAAGGTCGCGTTCGAAGCGGTCCACCCATTCGCGCAGGTCATCCCGGTGCACGTCGCCGTAGAGGACGACGCGGGCGATCGGGTCGAACCGGGGGATGCGGTTGACCTGGGGTTTTTCCGCATCCGCGGGGAAGTTGCGGAAGGTGTCTACCTCGTTGCGCACGTCGTCCAGTGCCAGTACCGGGTCGGTGCCTTCGCGGAACTCGATGGTGATCGTGGAAACGCCCTGGGCCGAGGTCGAGGTGATCTCCTTGAGGTTCTCGATCGAGCGCAGACGCTGTTCGAGCGGGTCGGTGATGCCGCGCTCCACGTCCTCCGCCGACGCGCCCGACCACACCACGGAGACGTTGACCACGTCGAGGGCGAAGTTGGGGAAGAACTGGACGTTCATGCGCGAGATGGCGAACAGGCCGCTGACGATCATCAGCAGCATGATCACGTGCGCGGCCACCCGGTGGCGCGCGAAGCGCCCGAGGATGCTGACGTTGCCGTCGCTCATGAATCGTCTCGATCCGCCGCGTCGTCCCTGGCCTCGACCCGCAGCCCGTCGATGGCGTTGGGCAGGTGCGTGGTCGCGATCCGGTCACCGGGGCGCAGGTCCGGCGACTCGACCAGCACCCAGCGGCCTTCGCCGGAGCCCTGGTGATCGCCCAGCACCGAGACCTCGACCCGCTCGAGTCGGCCGTCGACGACGCGGTAGACGCGACTGTTGCCGTAAAGCGCGCTGTAGGGCACCGGGACGCTTTCGCCCCTTGCCGGACGGACGACGTCGAGGCGCAGTACGTCTCCCAGGCGCAGGGAGGCAGGAGACGCATCGAAGGTGAAGATGGCGGTGAGACCCTCTCCGCTGGCCTGGCCGGCGAACCGTTCCAGCGTGAGATCGAGGGTCTGGCCGCCGTGACGGGCGCGGGCGGTGGTGGGTTCGTCGTCGGCGCGGCCGAGCAGTTCGTTGGCGTGGCGGGCCGGGATCGTCGCTCGCAGCTCCAGAGAGTCGAGCGAGTAGATCTCGACCACGTCGGTGTTGGCGGCCACCTGGTCGCCGGCCGTGGCGGTCACGCTGCCGACGATGCCGTCGAAGGGCGCGGTGGCGGTGGCGCGCTCGAGGTCGCGCTCGGCGCGGGCCAGTTCCGCGGCGGCACTCTCGCGGCTGGCCTGCAGCGAGGCCAGCCGGGCCGGGAAGGTTTCGATGGCCTGTTCCCGGCTGTTGCGCGCGAGCTGCGCCTGGTTGAGCGCGTCCCGAGCGTTGTCGAGATCGCTGCTGGAGGCCAGATCCCGATCGGAAAGACTGCGGGTGCGTTCCAGCGTTCGTCGTGCATTCTCGACGATGGACCGTTCCATCTCCAGTGCGGCTCGGTCGAACTCGAGTCCCTGTCGTTCGCGCTCGATCTGGGCCTCGACGTCGGCGAGGGTGGCGCGGGCCGCTTGAACCGCCGGCTCGAAGTCGGCCGGGTCGAACGCCACGAGCAGCTCACCCTCTTTGACCGTCTGGCCGTCGCGCACCGGGAGACGCTCGATACGGGCCGTGGCGGGGGCACTGACCTGCAGGCGGTCCGGCGAGGTGATCTGGCCATGGAGCAGCAGGCGAGGATGGTGCCGGCCGGGTGCCACGTCGATGACGTCGACCTGCCAGACGCGCTCTTCGGGCGTGGCCGGAGGGGGTGTCGGGCGGCTGGACTTCAGATACTGAAACGCGACAACGCCGGCGGCCACGATCAGGATCGGGACCACCCATCCGGCCGTCGTTCGCGCCCATCCCCGGGATCCTGAAGATTGATCGTTTTCCTCGGTCATCGGTGCCGTGCCATCCCGTTGTTGCACCCCGGGCAAGGGGGCTTGCGTCGGAAGTTATGCCTCATCAGCGCATTTTGTGACGGAAGCTGAGCATAGCAGATCCGTTAGCTGCCAAACGAACCTGCGCATCACCCTAGCGTGATCCCAGCATGGCGCGGATCGTCGCCATGGCTTCCTGGGCCGTCGCGCGCGTTTCCTCTTCGCTCTTTTTTACACCGATGCCTTCCCAGCGCAACAGTTGCGGTTCGATCTCCTCGAGGAACCGGCTGGGCGTGATGTCGCGCCACTGGCCATAGCGTCGGCGACGGCGGGTGAGGGTGAAGGTGAGGCTGCGCTGGGCGCGGGTGATGCCGACGAAGCAGAGGCGTCGCTCTTCGGCCAGGCGGTCGTCTTCCTGGCAGTCCTGGTGCGGCAGGAGATCTTCCTCCATGCCGGTGAGGTAGACGTGCGGAAACTCCAGCCCCTTGGCCGCGTGCAGGGTGAGCAGTCGCACCGCGTCGTCGTTCTGGTCCCGGGTCTTCTGCTCCAGGATGCCCAGCAGGCTCATCTTCTGCACCAGCTCGGCCAGTGAAAGCGACTTGCCGGTCTCGGCGTCCTCGGCGATTCGCTCGGTCCACTCGAGCCAGTCCTGCAGGTTCTCCCAGCGTCGCTCGGCGGCACGCGCGCTGCTTTCCTGCTCGCGAAGGTAGCCGAAGTAGTCGATCTCCTCGAGCAGGCGCCGCATGGCATCGACCGCCGGCTCGGAGGCCATGCGTTGCCGTGTGGCTTCCAGCCAGTCGAGAAACTGGTCGAGCTGGTGGCGTACCCGCGGGTCGATCCGCTGTTCGGCGGCCACGGAGCGGGCCGCGGCCGCGAGGTGCATGTCCCGGTCGCGGGCGATCTCGCCGAGCCGTTCGAGGGTGGTCGGCCCGATGCCTCGCCTCGGGGTGTTGATGATCCGCAGCAGCGCGGCGTCGTCCGAGGGGTTGGCCAGCAGGCGCAGGTAGGCCATGGCGTCCTTGACCTCGGCACGTTCGAAGAACGACTGGCCGCCGGTCAGCACGTAGGGGATCGAGAGCTTGCGTAGTTGCTGCTCGATCAGCCGGGCCTGGTGGTTGCCCCGGAACAGGATGGCGAAGTAGCGGTAGGCCGAACCGTCCTTGAAGTGGCGGTGCAGGATGTCGGTGGCGATGCGCTCGGCCTCGTCCTCGGCCGTGTCGCAGACCAGCACGCGGTGCGATTCGCCGGCTCCCACCGCGCTCCAGAGATTCTTGGGCTGCGTGGTCGGGTCGTGGGCGATCAGCTGATTGGCCGCATCGAGCACGGTGGCCACCGAACGGTAGTTCTGCTCGAGCTTGATGGTCTCCAGCCGCGGAAAGTCGCGCTTGAGGTGTTGCAGGTTCTCGGGCCTGGCCCCGCGCCAGGCGTAGATCGACTGGTGGTCGTCGCCCACGGCGGTCAGTCGACCGACCGGACCGACCAGCAGGCGCACGAGCTCGTACTGGCTGGCGTTGGTGTCCTGGTATTCGTCGACCAGCAGGTAGCGGACTCGCCGCTGCCAGCGCTCGCGAGCCTCGGGATCGTCCCTCAGCAGTTCCACTGGCCGCTTGATCAGGTCGTCGAAATCCAGGGCGTTGCAGGCAGCCAGTTGCCGGCTGTAGTCGGCGTACAGGCTGGCGCAGGCGGCCTCGACGGGGTCGTCGCCGGCCGCCTCGGCGGCGGTTTGCGGAGTGGCCAGGTCGTTCTTCCACTGCGATATGCGCCCCTGTGCCTCCTTGGGCTCGAGCAGGCCGGCGGCCTGTTCGTTCAGTTGCAGCAGCGACTTGATCAGGTTGAGGCTGTCTTCGGCGTCGAGCACGGTAAATCCGGGCCGCAAGCCGAGGGTGCGCGTCTCGCGCCGGATCAGGTTCAGTCCCAGCGTGTGGAAGGTGGAGATGTTCAACCCCCGGCGACGCTCGGAGGGCAGACGCTGACCGATCCGTTCGCCCATCTCCCGGGCGGCCTTGTTGGTGAACGTGACCGCCCAGATGCCCCGCGGAGGCAGGTCCCGGTCCTCGATCAGGTGCACGATCTTTTCCACGATCACGCGCGTCTTGCCGGAACCGGCGCCGGCCAGCACCAGCAGCGGCGTGTCGTAGTGGCGAACCGCGGCCTGTTGCTGGGGATTCAGCCCTTGCATGGTGCGGCAAGCTCGGGTTGGCGACGGTGGGCGCTGGCTGCCTCGAGCAACGCGGCACTGAGGATCAGGGCGCCGCCAATCCAGATGTTCAGCCCGTGGACGCGGTCGCCGAGCCAGGCGGCCGAGGCCACGGCGACAAGCAGTTCCAGCGTCATCAGGATCGCGGTGCGCGAGGCGGGCAGTCGCTCGACGGCATACTGCGTGGCCAGTACGGCCGCGAGCAGCATGGTCACGCCGTAGAGCGCGCTGCTACCTACTGCCTCCAGGGTGGGAACGACACCGAACTCGCTTGAGAACAGCCAGGCGACCAGGCCGAGCAGCACGGTCGAGCCCTGCATCAGGGTCAGCTTGATCGGGATGGGCTGCTCGGCGAGGAAGCGGAACAGGGTGTTGGCGGCGGCCAGCGAGAACCCGGCGATCAGCGCGAACCAGTCGGCCGCGAGCAGCCCGTCGCCGAAGTCGGGCCCCAGGATCAGGAAGGCACCGGCGATGGCGCTGATCACCGCGGCGATCCGGCCCGGCGAGAGCGGCTCCTTGAGGAACAGCCGACCGAAGAGCACCCCCCAGGCGGGGATCAGGAAGAAGAGCATCATCGAACGGACGACGTCGCCGTAGACCATGGCCATGGTGAATCCGACACCGGAGACACCGGCTGCGAAGGCAAGGAGCCCGAGCCATTCCCAGTTCAGCCGCGAGATGGCCGGTCGATGCGGATCCGTCCAGGCGCGCCAGGCGAACGGGGCGACCACCAGCCACTGCGCGGCGTAGGCGACCACCGAGAGCAGGATGGGGCCGATGCCGAGTTCGGCGGCGTACTTGAGCCAGATCCAGGTCAGCCCCCACAGCGTGGAGCCCGACATCAGGATCAGGCTGGGCGGGACGCGCTCACCGAAACCGACCCCTGGACCCACGTCAGCCGTCGACCCAGACTCGCGCGTTCTCGAACAGGCGCAGCCACGGGCCGCGATCGGTCTCCGGGTCCTGCATGGCATCCGACCAGCGTGCCGGCTTCCACGAGAACTGGCTGGCGCGCCAGACCCGCTCCGGGTGCGGCATCATGATGGTGAAGCGTCCGTCCTCGGTGGTGAAGCCGGTCTCGCCCGCGGCCGACCCGTTCGGGTTGGCCGGGTACGTTTCCGTGGCGATGCCGTGTCCGTCGACGTAGCGCAGCGCGGTGAAGGCCTGCTCGGCATCCTCGGGCCGGCGGTAGGCCACCCGGCCCTCGCCGTGGGCCACGGTGATCGGCAGGCGGCTGCCGGCCATGCCGGCGAGCAGGATCGAGGGCGACTGCGGGATTTCCACCAGCGACAGGCGGGCCTCGAACTGCTCGGAGCGATTGCGCAGGAAACGCGGCCAGTGCTCGGCACCCGGGATCATGTCGGCGAGTTGCGAGAACATCTGGCAACCGTTGCACACGCCCAGGCCGAAGGTGTCCTTGCGCTCGAAGAAGGCGTTGAACGCGTCACTGGCCCGCGAGTTGTAGCGGATGGCGTGCGCCCAGCCGGAACCGGCACCCAGCACGTCACCGAAGGAGAAGCCGCCGCAGGCGACCAGCCCCTTCATGTCGGCGAGATCGTGCCGCCCGGCGATCAGGTCGGCCATGTGGACGTCCACCGCGTCGAAGCCGGCGGCGGTGAAGGCCGCGGCCATCTCGACCTCGCCGTTGACGCCCTGTTCGCGCAGGATCGCGATCCGCGGCCGTTCGCCCCGGCTGATCATCGGCGCGGCGACGGGCTCGCTGACGTCGAAGGTGGCCTTCGTGCCGGCCAGTTGCGGGTCCGAGAAGTCGGTAGTCGCGCGGTAGGCTTCCTCGGCCGTCGCGGGGTTGTCCCGCAGGGCGCTCATGTGGAAGCTCGTCGACGACCAGATGCCCTTGAGTTCGGCCAGGTCACGGTCGACAACCGTCTTGCCACGCCACTGGACGTGAACGCGCGGCGTTTCCACCGCCTCGCCGAGGTCGATCACAGCCTCACCCAGGCCCGCCTTCTCGAACTGTTCGCGCACGAAGTCCGCGTCGTCGCCCTCGACCTGTATGACGGCGCCGGCTTCCTCGGCGAACAGCCCGGCGAGCGGATCGCCGCCAAGGTCGTCGATGGAAAGCTCCAGCCCGCAGCGACCGACGAAGGCCATTTCCAGCAGCGTGACGATGGCACCGCCGTCGCTGCGATCGTGGTAGGCGATCAGGTGACCCAGTCGGTTGAGCTCCTGGATCGTGTCGAAGAACGCTTTCAGCGGGGCCGGCGCGATGTCAGGCACCTTTGTGCCGGTCGCGCTGAAGACCTGGGCGAGTGCCGAGCCGCCGAGCCGGTTGCGCCCTTCGCCCAGATCGACGAGGAAGAGCCGATTCGGTCGGTCGGCGCGGATCTCCGGCGTGAGGGTACGACGCACGTCGCTGACCGGGGCGAACCCGGTGACCACCAGCGACACGGGCGAGACGACGGCCTTCTCGGTGCCGGCATCGCTCCAGCGCGTCTTCATGGAGAGCGAGTCCTTGCCGACCGGGATGCTGATGCCCAGATCCGGGCAGAAATCCATGCCCACGGTGCGGACCGTGTCGTAGAGGCGGGCGTCCTCGCCGTCGTGGCCGCAGGCGGCCATCCAGTTCGCCGACAGCTTGATGCGATCGGTCGACCCGATCGGCGTGCCGGCGAGGTTGGTGACCACCTCGGCCACCGCCAGCCGGGCCGAGGCGGGTGCGTCGAGCAGGGCGACCGGGGCGCGCTCGCCCATGGCCATGGCCTCGCCGTGATGGTGGTAGAAGTCGGTCGAGGTGACCGCGCTGTCGGCCACCGGCACCTGGGCCGGCCCGACCATCTGGTCGCGCGCCACCAGCCCGCCCACGGAGCGGTCGCCGATGGTGATCAAGAAG
Organism: Guyparkeria sp.; assembly: GCF_041687595.1. Taxonomy (NCBI): domain Bacteria; kingdom Pseudomonadati; phylum Pseudomonadota; class Gammaproteobacteria; order Chromatiales; family Thioalkalibacteraceae; genus Guyparkeria; species Guyparkeria sp. The sequence goes on from NZ_JAWLBP010000007.1 coordinate 17,010, forward strand.
CTCTTGTCGCCGACGCCCGGCAGGGCGAGCACCCGCTCGAGGGCTGCCTCGACCTCGATGCCGTCGGTCTCGAGCGCCACCGAGGTGCCGGGAACGCGCTTGACGTCCCGGTGCATCTTCGGCGGGTGGCCGAACAGGGTCTGCATGGGCAGATTGACGGGATCGTTGCCGAAGTGCGGATCCTCGACACGCAGGTGCTGCTCGGCCGTGGCGGTCCCCACCACCGCGAACGGGGCGCGCTCGCGATCGCAGATCGCCTGGAAGCGGGGCAGGTCGTCGGGCTGGATCGCCAACACGTAGCGTTCCTGGGATTCGTTGCACCAGATCGCCAGCGGGGACATGCCCGGCTCGTCATTGGGCACCTTGCGCAGGTCGAAGTGGCCGCCCATGCCGGCGTCGTTGATCAGCTCGGGCAAGGCATTGGACAGACCGCCGGCGCCCACGTCGTGGGCGGAAACGATCGGGTTGGTGTCACCCAGCGCGATGCAGCGGTCGATGACTTCCTGGACGCGGCGCTCCATTTCCGGGTTGGCCCGCTGCACGGAGGCGAAATCGAGTTCGGCGCTGCCGGTGCCGGAGGCCTGCGACGAGGCTGCACCGCCGCCCAGTCCGATCTGCATGGCCGGCCCGCCCAGCACGATCAGCAGGTGACCGGGGGCGATGGGTTCCTTCTCGATCAGACCGGGGCGGATGACGCCGACGCCGCCGGCGATCATGATGGGCTTGTGGTAGCCCCAGACCGTGCGCTGCTCACCCTCGCCGGTGCCCGTCTCGATCTCTAGCGTGCGGAAGTACCCCCCAAGGGCCGGGCGGCCGAACTCGTTGTTGAACGCCGCCGCGCCGATCGGCCCCTCGAGCATGATCTCCAGCGGACTGACGATGCGGTCGGGGCGACCGAGATCCTCGGTGGGCTTCTCCCAGGGCTGCGGGGCGGCCGGGATGCGCAGGTTGGAGACCGAGAAACCGGTCAGGCCGGCCTTCGGCTTGCCGCCCCGGCCGGTGGCGCCCTCGTCGCGGATCTCGCCACCGGCCCCGGTGGCCGCGCCCGGATCGGGTGAGATGGCCGTCGGGTGGTTGTGGGTCTCGACCTTGGCGAGGAAGTCGATGCGCTCGTCGACCGTCTCGTAGTGACCGGTCTCCGGGTTGACCGAGAAGCGCCGCCCGTCGGCTCCCTGGAGGACCGCAGCGTTGTCCTTGTAGGCACTCAGCGTGCCCTCGGGGTTGCGCTTGTGGGTGTTGCGGATCATGGCGAACAGAGAGAGGTCGCGGTCCTCGCCGTCGATGGTCCAGTCCGCGTTGAATATCTTGTGTCGGCAGTGCTCTGAGTTCGCCTGGGCGAACATCATCAGCTCGACATCGGTCGGGTCACGCCCCAGATCGGCGTAGGCCTCGGCGAGATAGGCGATCTCGTCCTCGCTCAGGGCAAGGCCCATACGCGCGTTGGCCTCCGCGAGCGCCCGGCGACCGTCCGTGCCGAGCTCGACGTGCCCCAGCGGGGCGGGGGAGGCATGTTGAAACAGGGCTTGCAGCTGGGCTGGGTCCTGGTAGACGCTCTCGGTCATCCGATCGTGGAGTACCTCGAGCATGGCGGGTGTCCAGTCGAAGGCCCGGGTGTCGAGGTCCTTGCCGGTGACCGTGAACTCGATGCCACGCTCGATGCGGGCCACGGCGTCCAGACCACAGATATGGGCGATATCGGTCGCCTTGCTCGACCATGGCGAGATGGTGCCCGCCCGCGGTGCCACGATGATTGCAGGCCCGTCCTCCGGCCAGTCGGCCGCCGGCTCCCCGTAGTCGAGCAGTTCCTGCAGCCGCTCCTCGGCCAAGTCCGCGCCCGGCTTCTCGTCGACCAGGTGCACGAACCGGGCGTGGACCGCCTCGATCCCGGGATGATGCTCGCGCAGCAGGTCGGTGAGTTTGGCGAGACGGAACGGGGAGCGGGCAGCGTTGCCGGTAATGATTCGCATAGGTCGGTCGGGCGCTTTGCTTTGGTGACGGGTAGGGGTGGGGCCCACGCCGGACAGTGCTTTCAGACAGCGCCCGGGTGGCCGACACGGCAGGCGGGATTGTACAACAGCCGACCGGCAATTCCGCACCGGGCAGAGAGGGACTGCCCGCACTCGACCGGGGTGGCTCAGGCGAGAAAGAGTGCCCGCCAGTCGCGATTGTCGTTGGGCTGATCTTTATCCGCCGGATGGTTCGGCGGGAGCAGCTCGATGCCGAGCTGTGTCTGTCCGTCGTCCACCGGACCCTGCCAGGCTACCTCGCCTGCCAGGTAGAAGGGTTCGGTCATCTCGTCGAGGCGGGCGACGACGTCGACGCGCATCCCGATCTCGATCCGGCCAGCCCAGTCGGCGTTGCAGAACAGGTTGAGGCCGTTGGCGCTGATGTCCTCGATGCGACCACTGCCCACGGGCAGGTCCTCTCCCTGGATGCGCAGCAGGGCCATGCCGCTGTTGGTGAGCCTGGCGAAGTCCCGGCGATCCCGCGGATGCTCGTCCTGCCCGCCCTGGCGCGTTCTTCTAGTTGTCATTGCCTTGTTCCTCCAGCTGTTCGCGCAGCCGTTCCAGGGCCTGGGAGTAACGCGGGTTCTCGAAGACCGGGCGGGTACGGTCGTCAAGCAGGTCCTCGATCACCTGTGCCACGGGCAGCGTCAGCTTGATCTGTCCGGTGCGGTTGGCGAAGTTCAGGACACCGTTCTCCTCATCGAGGTTCAGCATCTTCAGACGGCGCAGCGCGCGGCCGGGACCGGTATGGACCTCGAACCACTCCTCGCCGCGAATCTGGTGCCGGAAAAACGCCTGGACCCCCTCCATCGAGGCCAGCACCAGACCGTCCTGCGGTATGCGGGATTCCGCGTCGGATGCCTCTTCGTCCGTTTCCCTCAGATCCTGCCCGGCGTCCGAGGACGCTGTGCCCTCCGCTTCGGGGAGTTCTCCCTCGTCCTCTTTCCCGGTTCTGGCGGCTGTCTTGTCGTTCGACTCCGGTTCGTCGGTGACCTCGGTTGTGTCGGCAGGCGTGTCCGCTGCCGCTTTCCCCGAGGTGTCGTTCACCGGCGAGTCCGTGTCGAAAACTGAAGCATTTTCCGTGCCGTCAGGTTCCACGATCGACTCGGTCGTATCGGCGTGGTCGTCATCGACGGGGGCATCCAACGCCGCCTTGCGCGGCGTCGGCATGGGGATCGCCTTTTCGGATTGGTGACGCAGATAGGCGACGAAGGTGTCGAGTACCTTGCGCTCCTTGTTCTGCAGCCCCTCGGTATAAGGCGCGTCGAACAGGGTGGCGATGCGGTCCTCCAGTGCGGTGACATCCTGCGGTTCGATGGTCGGATCCATCTGCAGGGTCAGTGCCTCCTCGAGCAGACCCACGACTCCGTTCCAGCCGGCGCTCTGTCGACCCTGGTTGATCATGGTCCGCACCATGAAGGGCGTGAAGAACTTCTCGAGCAACGTGTAGGTCGGTTTCTGAATCGGGAGGTCTTTCGTCTGGGCGGCCAGCATCTTCTCCACCCGGAGACGGCAGCGCTGCTCGACCTGGACGAGGCGGTTTCGGGCCGGGGCGACCTCGTTTTCCGCCACCTGCTCGGCCTTGCCGTGGGAGAAGTCGTGCAGTTGACGGGCTATGAGGTCCAGCTGGTCGGGGTTCTCCAGGATGGCTTCCTGAATGGGCCGAAGCAGCGCCTCGACGGGGCCGGTCTCCCGGTTGAGATCCGGGTCCGACCCCACCAGCGCGATCAGGTTGATGATGTGCCGCAACGGATGGTCGGCATCGGAGAAGAAATGTCGGTTGCCTGCGGCGAAATACAGCACGGCGAGCTGCAGTTCGGCCACGAGTCGCCGGTGGCGGGCATTGATGACCGGGTCGTTGAGCACGTCGCTGAGCGTGACGCCGACCAGGCGAATCAGCTCGCGGGTCTTCGGCAACCAGCTCGAGCGTGGGCGTGAGGGATCGACCTGGTCCATGACGAACAGCGTGAAGTCCTCGGCACGCCAGTCCGCGTCCCTCTGGAAGCGATACAGGTGCCGATCGTCCCCGTCCATGGTGGTGCGCACCATGGGCGCCAGGCGTTCGGTAAGTTCCTGGATCGAGGGACCGGGCTTGACGGTCTTGGGGGCGGCGGGCGTTGTCTTGGCAGGTTCGGCGGCAGGCCGGGCACGGGGCCGCGGCACGTCGGTGGATTCGTCACGCAGGCGCTTGATGCCGGGAAGCACGCCGGCATGGACCAGGTAGTCGTTCAGCACGGCGTAGACAGGGGCCAACGCGAAGAGAGTCCGCTCTGGCCAGCCCTCGATCAGTCGCGTCTTCAGCGATGAGGGGAAATCGCGAATGCTGCCGAGGAACACTCGGGTGATCGCCTCGAGGGTGTACAGGTCCGCCTGGGTCGCCTCGGGGTCATCGGAATGCAACTGGCGGATACGTGCCTCGAACTGGGTGTGCTCCGTGTCGCATAGCTCGTGTGCCCTGGCCAGGGCATCTTCCACGCGAACGCCCGACGCACGATCGCCGGTCAGGACATGCCATTCCCGGTCGAACTCGTCGGGGGGCTGAAGCAACCGCGCCTTGAAGTCCCGCAGAAAGGCGTCCTTGCGTGCGCGGTTGAATGCCACGGCCTGGAAGAGTTCGGCCCGCGTCTCGCCGTCCTGTTCGGCGGCTTCGTCAAAGAGCTCGCGCTCGACGTGGGCGAAAAGCCGTTTGATCCCTTCATCGAGGGGCGATTCCATCAGGCGCGCGAGTTCCCTGCGTGCCTCGACGGGTCGAGTCCGGTTTCGGTTCATCATTGCGTGTCAACGTTCCTTGTCAGCGCGTCGTGATTTCTTCGTAGAGCGAAAGGTAGGAGCGAGCACTGGCATCCCAGTCGTAGTGCTGCGCCATTGCCTGTCGGCGTACGGCGTCAAGCTCGTCGTCCCGATCGAAGAGGCGGATGAAGGCGTCGAATGCCCAGAGGATGGCATTCACGTCCAGGTGGTCCATGACGATGCCGGTGGCCGTGCCGTTTCGCAGCGTTTCCTGGCTTACCGGCGTGACGGTATCGGCCAGCCCGCCGACACTGTGCACGATCGGCACCGTGCCGTACTTGAGACTGTAGAGCTGGTTCAGGCCGCAGGGCTCGAAGCGGCTGGGCATGATGAAGGCGTCACCGCCGCCCTCGAGGCGATGCGCCAGACCCTCGTCGTAGCCGATGCGCACCGCGATGCGTTCCGGGTCCGCCTCGGCCCGGGCACGCAGTGCCTGTTCGAAACGGGTCTCGCCGCTGCCGAGGCAGGCGAACTGCACGTCGCGCTGGTCGAGCATGCTCAGTGCCTGGATCAGCAGGTCGGTTCCCTTCTGTTCCACCAGTCGACCGACGTGCACGATCAGCGGGACATCGTCGCGCACCGGGAGGCCAAGCTCCTTCTGCAAGGCCGCCTTGTTGACCGCCTTGCCGTCGAGGTCCTTGATGGAATAGGGCGTGTGCAGGGCGGGGTCGTGCGACGGATCCCAGTCGGACCCGATGCCGTTGAGGATGCCCACGAGCGCGTCGCGGCGATGCCGCAGCAGCCCGTCGAGTCCGTAGCCGAACGCCGGGGTCTGGATCTCCTGGGCGTAGTTCGGGCTGACGGTCGTGATCCGGTCGGCAAAGACGATACCGCCCTTGATGAACGACATGTTGCCCCAGAATTCCAATCCGTCCGGACGCCACAGGCTCCAGGGAAGCCCGAGCCTCTCGAAGGTGGAACGGTCGAACACGCCTTGGTAGGCCAGGTTGTGCAGCGTGAAGACCGTCTTGATGCTGTCGGCCTCGTGCAGAAGCGCCGGGATCAGGCCGGTCTGCCAGTCATTGGCGTGAACAACGTCCGGCTGCCAGTCCGCGTCGACCTCGGCCGTGGCCAGGGAAACGGCGGCGCGGGCGAACAGGGCGAAGCGATCCGGGTTGTCGTGCCAGGAATTGCCGTCGGGACCCATGTAGGGGTTGCCCTGACGCGCGGAAAAGGTCGGATGGTCGACGAGATACACCATCACCCCGCTGTCGGGCATGACGGTCTGCAGGATGTCGACCGGCTGGCCGAGGACATCGATCCGGGAAACGTGCTCGGTCGTCTGATCCTCCCGCAGGGCGAGATCGCCGTATCGCGGCAACACGATGCGGACGTCCACACCGAGTTCGATCAGGGCCGCGGGGAGCGCGCCGGACACGTCCGCCAGCCCCCCGGTCTTGATCAGGGGGTAGGCTTCACTGGTCGCGAACAGAACTGACAGCGACACGTCGGTATCTCCTCGTTGAGCTGGATGGGACCACAGCGGCGCAGTATCTCACGTTAGGCAAATTTGTGCCGACGAGTGTGCCCGTGTTTTGGCACATTTTGACAAAAACCGCGTGCGGATCCGACAACCGTCCGTCAGTCACCCGCCGGCTTGAGGATGACCGCCGAGAGACCCGGCAAGTCGATCGTCAGACTGCAGGGCTGGCCGTGGAACGGACCGTCCTCGGCCGCGGTGGGGGCGGGGTTGCGTCCCGATCCGCCGAAACCCTCGCTGTCGGTGCTCAGCATCACCTGGTAGCGGCCGGGACGGGGCGCGCCGACGCGGTACCCGGGACGATCGACGGGGGTGAAGTTGAACACGACGAGCAGCGTCTGGAAGTGGCCGTGGCGCAGGAAGCTGATCACGGACTGGTTCCGGTCGTTGCAGTCGACCCACTCGAAGCCGCCGGGCTCGAAGTCCCGTTCGTGCAGGGTCGGCTCGTGGCGGTAGGTGAAGTTCAACTGGTCGACCAGCGCCTGGATGCCCTGGTGGAGGGGGTAGTCCAGCATCCACCAGTCCAGCTCGCGGGCGTGGGACCATTCGTTGCCCTGACCGAATTCCGTGCCCATGAACAGGAGCTTCTTCCCGGGAAAGGTGTATTGCCAGGCAAGGAGCAGGCGCAGGTTGGCGAATCGCTGGTGTTCGTCGCCGGGCATCTTCGCCGGCAGGGCGCGCTTGCCGTGGACCACCTCGTCGTGCGAAAGCGGCAGGATGAAGTTTTCCGAGAACGCGTACAGCAGGCTGAAGGTCAGCAGGTTGTGGTGGTGGGGGCGATTGATCGGATCCTCGCTGAAGTAGCTCAGCGAATCGTTCATCCAGCCCATGTTCCATTTCAAGGAAAAGCCGAGGCCACCCATCTCCGGCGGTTTCGACACCATTGGCCAGGCCGTGGACTCCTCGGCCATCACCAGCGTGCCGGGGTTGCGCGAGAGGATGGTGTGGTTGAGTGTCTGCAGGAACTCGATCGCCTCGAGATTCTCCCGACCGCCGTGCTGGTTGGGCAGCCAGTCGCCGGCGTTGCGCGAGTAATCGAGGTAGAGCATGGAGGCGACGGCATCGACGCGCAGCCCGTCGACGTGCAACTGTTCGATCCAGTACTGGGCCGAGGCGATCAGGAAATTCTGCACCTCGCGGCGCCCGAAGTTGAAGATCAGCGTGCCCCAGTCGCGGTGTTCGCCGCGCCTCGGGTCCTCGTGCTCGTACAGTGCGCTGCCGTCGAACCGGGCCAGGGCGAACTCGTCGCGCGGGAAATGCGCCGGCACCCAGTCGAGAATCACCCCGATGCCGGCGGCATGCGCCCGGTCGACGAAGCGGCAGAACGCGTCCGGGCTGCCGAACCGGCTGGTGGGGGCGAAGTAGCCCGTCGTCTGGTAGCCCCACGACCCGTCGAAGGGGTGTTCGGTCACGGGCATCAGTTCGATGTGGGTGAAGCCGCGCTCCTGGACGTAGGGGATGAGCTGGTCGGCAAGCTCGTCGTAGCTGAGGAAGTCCCCGTCCCGTCGACGCCATGAGCCCAGATGCACCTCGTAGATGGAGAGGGGCTGCCGGTCCCATTGCCAGTGCTCGCGGCGGTTGAGCCAGTCCTCGTCGCTCCACTCGAACGGGTGGAAGTCCGGCACGATCGCGGCGGTGTCCGGACGCATCTCGAACGCCCGGCCGACCGGGTCGGTCCGCAGGGTCGTCTCGCCGGTGAGCCGGCTGTGGATTTCGTATTTGTAGAGGTCTCCCACGGCCAGGCCGGGGATGAAGATTTCCCACACCCCGCTGCCGCCGAGCACCCGCATCGGGTGGCGTCGGCCATCCCAGTCGTTGAAGCTGCCGACGACGCTGACCCGTTCGGCATTCGGTGCCCAGACGGCAAAGCGCACGCCGACCACGTCGTCCACCGACAGGACCTGCGCGCCGAGCATCTGCCAGAGCTGCAGGTGTTTACCCTCGGCGAACAGGTGCAGGTCGAGCTCGCCGACGGTCGGCATGAAGCTGTAGGGGTCGACGATCTCGTAGGTGTGTCCGTTAGGCAGGCTGATCTCGAAGCGGGGATGGTCCGGCACCCAGTTCCGCGGGAGCGTGGCCTGGAAGATCCCCGGAAAGTCGGTGGATGCGCTCAGCGAGATGCGTTCCCCGTCGCGATCGAAGGTATCCACGCCGGTGGCCTGCGGCTGGTATGTCGTCAGGCGCAGATTTTCGTCATCGACGGCATGCACGCCGAGGACACGATGGGGGTCGTGATGGCGTGATTCGATTATGGCTCGCAGGTCGTTGTCCATGCTGTTCTGATCCATGCTGTCTGGTGGTGCCCAATTGCTTCCGGCTCGGAGCGCCACAGGGTGTGGAGACAGCCCGACTATGGCACAGGCACTGATGCCTCGCGAGCCTCGCAAGCCTCGGGAGGCGACGGGCCTGTGCAGAAGATCGTGTCGCAAAATTGTTACGTGACGGTAAGACGATTGAGCTACGCTCTGTGTCGTCTGGTCGCCTGCGCCGAGACAGGGCGGGCGGCCCGTGAACGAGCTGACTCAAGGTTGAGGAGTTTAAGGATGATCGTCGACAGCCCCAAGCGTCTGGTAAGCCGCATCACGCGCGACACCCTGGCCCTCGTGCTGGCCGGGGGGAGGGGGTCGCGGCTCAAACAGCTGACCGACTGGCGGGCCAAGCCGGCGGTTCCCTTCGGCGGCAAGTTCCGCATCATCGACTTTCCCCTGTCGAACTGCGTCAACTCGGGCATCCGCCGGATGGGCGTGCTCACGCAGTACAAGGCCCATTCCCTGATCAAGCACGTCCAGCTCGGTTGGGGCGGGAACCACGTCGCCCGTGGCGAGTTCGTGGAGCTGCTGCCAGCCCAGCAGCGCATGAACGACCAATCGTGGTACGGCGGCACGGCCGACGCGGTCTACCAGAACATCGACATCCTGCGGGCCCACGAGGCGGAATACACGCTGATCCTTGCCGGCGACCACGTCTACAAGATGGACTACGGCCCCATGATCGCCTACCACGTGGAAAAGGACGCCGACCTGACCATCGGCTGCATTCAGGTGCCCGTGGATCAGGCCCGCGCCTTCGGCGTGATGGGGATCGAGGAGGGCGGCCGCATCGAGTCGTTCGTCGAGAAACCCGACGACCCGCCCACGATTCCCAACTCGCCGGGCGAGTCACTCGCCTCCATGGGTATCTACGTGTTCCGGACCGACTTTCTGTTCGAACAGCTCATCCGCGACGCCGACGATCCGGATTCGGAGCACGACTTCGGCAAGAACGTCATCCCGCGCCTGATCGAGGAGCACAAGGTCTACGCCTACCCGTTCCGGGAACCCGGGGCGGATGTCCAGTCCTACTGGCGCGACGTGGGCACGATCGATGCCTACTGGTCGGCCAACCTGGAGCTGATCGGCGTGCAGCCGGATCTCAACCTCTACGATACCCAATGGCCCATCTGGACCTACCAGGAGCAGCTGCCACCGGCCAAGTTCGTCTTCGACGAGGACGGACGTCGCGGCATGGCCATCGACTCGATGGTCAGCGGCGGCTGCATCATTTCGGGCGCCATCGTCCGGCATTCGCTGCTTTTCTCCAACGTCATGGTCCGTGAGCAGGCCTATGTCGAGGACTCGGTGGTGCTGCCCAACGTCCAGGTCGGCGAGGGCGCGGAGGTACGGCGGGCGGTGATCGACAAGGGCTGCATCATCCCGCCGGGCATGACGATCGGGGTCGACGAGGTGGCCGATCGGGAACGCTTCGAGGTCAGCCCCGGCGGGGTGGTGCTCGTCACCCCGCAGATGCTGGGACAGAAGCTTCACATGGTGCGATAACCCGGGGCCCGATGGCCCCATGACCACCGGCCCGGCCGGAGGTGGACCCGATGGCAGCAAAACTTCCCGTGGTGCTCTGCTGGCACATGCACCAGCCCGAGTATCGTGATCCCCGCGACGGGGTGTTCCAGCAGCCGTGGACGTACCTGCACGCCATCAAGGACTACGTCGACATGGCGGCCCACCTCGAACGCTGGCCCGCGGCCCGGGCGGTGGTCAACTTCGTCCCCATCCTGCTCGAACAACTCGAGGACTACGTCAAGCAGATCGATGCCTACCGGCGCGATGGCAACGTCAGCGAGCTTCGTGATCCGCTGCTCATCGGCCTGATTCGCCCGGGAGACCTGCAGGGGGAGGCGAGGGTCGAGCTCGCGCGGGCGCTGATGCGGGCACAACGCGAACGACTCGTCGAGCGTTTCGCGCCCTTCGCCCGGCTGGTGCACGCCACGGAATCGCTGCTCGAACACGAGCATGCCGCAGACTACTTGAGCGATCGGCTGCTCGCGGACCTGGCGGTCTGGTATCACCTCGCCTGGTCCGGCGAGACCCTGCGCCAGGACGACCCGCTCATCCGTGGCATGCTCGAGCGCGAGGGCGGCTTCGAAGCCGACGAGCGCGAGGCGCTGCTGATCCGCATCGGCGAGCTGACCGGTTCGGTCTTCGGTCGTTACCGTCGACTCGCGGAAGCCGGCCAGGTCGAGCTTTCGATGACGCCTTACGCGCATCCGATCATGCCCTTGCTCCTCGATCTTCGGGCCGGAACGGAAAGCGAGCCGTCCGATCCCCAGCCGGACCGGGCGGAGTATCCTCAAGGCGAGGAGCGGGTCCGCTATCACATCGAGCACGGTCTCGCGGTCTTCGAGCGCTTCTTCGGTCGACGCCCGGCCGGTTGCTGGCCCTCCGAGGGTGCGATCTCCGAGGCTACGCTGTCCTTGCTGGACGAATACGGCTTCGAGTGGACTGCCAGCGGCGGGCAGGTTCTGAACAACAGTCTGAACCACGCTCGCCAGACCCTGCATTGTCCGCACCGTGTATTCCGGCACGGCGAACGGGACCTGAGGCTCTTCTTCCGTGATGACGGCCTGTCCGACCGGATCGGCTTCGATTATCAGAACTGGCACGCCGACGACGCGGTGCTCGACCTCTGCAACCATCTGGTGTCGATCGCCGAGACCTGCGATCACCTCGGCGCGGAACATCCGGTGGTCCCGATCATCCTCGACGGCGAAAACGCCTGGGAGCATTACCCGGACAACGGCTTCTGGCTGCTCGACGGGCTCTACAAGCGGCTCAGTGATCATCCGGCCCTGGAGTTGGTGACGTTCGGGGAAACCCTGGAGCGTGAACCGGAAACGGTCGAGCTGAAATCGCTGGTGGCCGGCAGCTGGGTGTACGGAAACCTGACCACCTGGATAGGCGAGCCGGCGAAGAACCGTGCCTGGGAATGGCTGGTCGACGCTCGCCAGGCCTACCTCGAGGCCGAAGCGGGTGGGCAGTGGGGGCCGGAAGTTGCAGGGCGCAATGCCCAGCAACTGGCCGTCTGCGAGGGGTCGGACTGGTTCTGGTGGTTCGGTGACGAGAATCCCGCCGATGCCGTGCGCGACTTCGACCGGCTGTTTCGGCTCCAGCTCCGCCGCCTGTACGAACTGATCGAGCGGCCAGCACCAGCGGCTCTCGACATGCCGGTCTGCGAGCCGGTCGCGGGGGAGGGTCAGGTCGAGGCCGGCGGCGTCATGCGGCGTGGTCGGGCATGAGGGGGGGCACCGAGTCCGCACCGACCGCATTCCTGCCCTGCGAGGCACCGGCAAGCGTTCGTCGCGCCGGGCTGCTGCTGCCTGTCTTCAGCCTGCCGCGGCCGGGATTCGGTGCCGACGCACGCTCGGTCATCCGCTTCCTCGAGCGGGCCGGTCTGACCGTGTGGCAGGTGTTGCCGCTCGGTCCTACGCACGCCGACGGCTCTCCCTACCAGTGCCTGTCCTCGTTCGCCCTCAACCCGGTCTTTCTTGACCTGGAGGATCTCGAACACGACGCATCGTTCCGCAACGGTGTGCCGGCCAAGGCTCGACGGCGAGGTGTCGGGGCCAGCGGCCCGTTGCTCGAGGCGTTCGAGGCTTTCGCCCGGGCCGAGTCCGGCTGGCTGGACGACTACGCGTTGTTCATGGCGATCAAGGCGGAGCAGGGGGGCGACGATTGGACCGGCTGGCCCGCACCCTTGCGTGACCGGGATCCGGAAGCTTTGCAACGGTTCCGGCAGATCCACGAAGAGGCGGTGCAGCGCATCGCCTTCGAGCAGTTTCTCCTCGATCGCCAATGGCAGTCCGTCCGCCGTGAGGCGTCGGACCGCGGCATACGCCTGTTCGGCGATCTGCCCATCTTCGTTGCCGGCGACTCGGCCGATGTCTGGGCCAACCGCGACCAGTTCCGCCTCGATGGAAAAGGGCAGCCCAAGGTCGTGGCGGGCGTGCCGCCCGACTACTTCTCCGAGACAGGTCAGCGTTGGGGAAACCCGCTGTTCGACTACGAGCGCATGGAGAACGACGGCTTTTCATGGTGGAAAATGCGCTTCGCCCGTCACCTTGAAATCTATGACTGGGTGCGCATCGACCACTTCCGTGGCCTCGAAGCCTACTGGGAGATCGACGCGACGGCAGAGACCGCATCCGAGGGACGCTGGGTTCCCGCTCCGGGAGATGCGATCCTGGCAACGCTCGAGTCCACGGCCGACGGTCACCTGCCGCTGGTGGCCGAAGACCTTGGCGTGATCACGCCTGAAGTCACCGCGCTGCGGGAACGCTTCGGCTTGCCTGGCATGAAGATCCTGCAGTTCGCCTTCGACGGCGGAGACGACAATCCCTACCGGCCGAGCTGCCACGAACCGCTGTCGGTCGTCTACACCGGCACGCACGACAACGACACCACACTCGGCTGGTGGCGGGGTCTGGACGAGGGGAAACGGCATCAGGTTCGGTCCGTGCTGGCCGACGAGCAGGGCATCGATCCGACCATGCAAATGCCGGACGCCCTCGTCGAGTCGGCGCTGGCCTCGCGGTCGGGATTGGCCGTGATACCGGTGGCCGACTTCCTGCGGTTGGGCAGCGAGGCGCGTATCAACGTGCCCGGCACCACCGAGGGCAATTGGCGCTGGCAGCTCGCCGAGGATGCGCTGACCGACGCGCTGGCCGATCGAATACGTGACACTCTGGCCAACCGGGACCGCCTGCCAGACCACTGAGAAGTTCTTCCTCGGCATGAAAAAGGCCACGGGGTCACCGCGGCCTCTTGGTCTCGTCTGTCTGGCCCACGTCAGCCGGTATTGCGCATCCCGGCCGCGATCGCGTTGATGCTCCGCAGCAGCGGCGGCAGCCATTTTTCCCGATCGGCTTCTGGTACCGATTCGTCGCGGTGGCGTCCGAGCAGCGTGATCTGGATGTGGTTGAGCACGTCCAGGTAGGGGTTGCGCCGCTTCATGGAGGTGCCGATGTACTCGTCGATGTCGACCAGCGAGTCGACCCGGGCGACATGCAGCAGTTCCTCGACGGTGCGCTCGTACTCCTTGCGGATCAGGGAATAGACCTCCTGTGCCTTCTCCTGGTCGGAGACCAGCCCGGCGTACTCGCGCGCGATGTTCATCTCGCCCTTGGTCAGTGAGAGCTGGGTGTTCCGCAGCATGCTGTGGAAGAACGGCCACTGCTCGAACAGTTCGTTGAGCGTGTCCTCGCGCTCCGGGTTCTCCTCGCGCCAGCGGCGGAGTGCCGAACCGATGCCGTACCACGCCGGCAGGGTATGGCGCGACTGCGACCAGCCGAACACCCAGGGGATCGCCCGGACGGAGGCCTTGGAAAGGTCGCCCTTCTTGCGCGACGCCGGGCGGGAGCCGATGTTCAGCAGGCCGAGTTCACGGACGGGGGTGGCCTCGTGGAAGTAATGGAAGAAGAACGGCGTTTCGTCGGTCAACTCCCGGTAGGCCTCCTCGCCGAATCGGGCCAGGTCGGAGACCACCTCCTCGAAATCCTCGGGCACCTTGTCTTCCGGGACGACCTGGTGACGGGTGGCCTTCATCAGGCCGGTCGCGCCCATGGTCAGTTCGTAGATGGCCGTCTCGTTGTTGCTGTACTTCGAGGACAGCACCTCTCCCTGCTCGGTGAACTTGATCTGGCCTTCCACGGTTCCCTGGGGCAGGGAGAGAATCGACTCGTGGGTCGGGCCGCCGCCGCGGGCAACGGTTCCGCCCCGGCCGTGGAACAGGCGACACTCGATGCCGTGGCTGCGGGTCAGGCGGATCACGCGTTTCTGCGCGTTGTAGAGATTCCAGACGGAGGCGAGTGAACCGCCGTCCTTGCAGGAATCGGAATAGCCCAGCATGGCTTCCTGCAGGTCACCCGAGACTCGCAGCAGGGCACGGTAGGTCGGGTTGTCGAACAGCGTGCCGAGGACGTGCTCGATGTGCTTGAGATCCTCGATGGTCTCGAACAGCGGCGAGATCTGGATATCGGAGAACCAGCTGCCGTCTTCCTTCTTTCCGGCCAGGCCGGTGAGCGAGGCCAGGTACATGACCTCCATCACGTGGCTGGCCGAATGGGTCATCGAGATGACGTAGGTGCCGAAGCACTCGCGGCTGATCAGGTCGATCAGCTGGCGCTTGACCTCGAGGACCTTGATCACCTCGCGGGTCTTGTCGGACAGTCCTTCGCCGAGCGCATCGGCCCGATGCTGGCCGGCCTCGATGAGTTCGCCCAGCACGCGGGTGCGGTCGTCTTCCTCGAGGTTGGCGTAGTCGATTTCCGGGGCCAGCTGTTCGAGAACTTCCGTGACCGCGGTGGTGTGCTCCGTGGATTCCTGGCGGATGTCGAGGCGCACCAGGTGCCAGCCGAAGGTCTCGGCCAGGCGGATGAGATCCTTGAGCTCACCCTCGGCCAGCAGGCGGTCGCCGATGCCCACCAGCGAATCGCGCAGCCGGTACAGATCGTCGAGGAACGCTTCCTTGCTCTGGTAGGCGCGTGGATCCAGCGGTTGGGGTGTGCCTTCGAGTTCGCTCTCCACGTAGGCAAGGTTGTACCCCAGTCGCTTGCGAATCGACTTGAGCTTCAATCGATAGGGTTCTTCCGGGTAGAACTCGCCGTCGCGGCTGTTCGACGCGATCAGGTCCAGCGCCTCGGCATCGTCGCGCAGGCCGAGGGTGCGGCAGTTGATTTCCGGCACCAGCGCCAGGGAGTGGGTCAGGGTGCCCTTGAGAGACTGCAGGCGCGCGAGATATTCCTTGAGGATGGTCTGCGAGGCCGTGCAGACCGCGTAGATGGTGACGTCGTGCGTGACGAAGGGGTTGCCGTCACGGTCGCCGCCGATCCAGGAGCCGAACTTGAACAGGCTCGGCACCCGGACCGGCTTGTCCGGGTAATTGTCGTTGTAGTTCAGGCGCACGGCGCGCTCGAGGTAGCGATAGGCCTTGGGCACGGCCGCGAAGATCGAGGTGCGGAAGTAGTACATGCCCAGGCGGATCTCATCGTGGACCTCGGGGCGGGTGGTCCGGACCTCGTTGGTGCGCAGCAGCGCGAGGATGATGGCCTTGACCTCGTCGAGCAGCCGCTCGCGCTCCACGCCGGTGGACTCCGGCCGGTCGAGTTCGCCGCAGAGCAGGAAGATCCGCCGCTGCAGGTCCATGACGGTGCGGCGCTTCGCTTCGGTGGGGTGGGCGGTGAACACCGGCATGTAGACCAGGCGGTCGAGCAGGTCCTGGAGCTGTTCGGGAGTCACGCTGTCGCGGTGGAATTCGCGGATGGTGTCGTAGAACGAACCACGCCACAGGCGCAACCCGCGACGGATCTGCCGCCGACGATGCTGGTGCGAGTAGTCCTCCTCGGCGATGTTGACCAGGTTGAAGTACAGGCCGTAGGCGCGCACGACCAGATTGAGGCTTTCCGCGTCGAGGCTCTCGATCTCGTCCATCAGTTCGCGGTACAACTCGGGGTCGTAGCTCTTGCGCAGGCGGATAAAGCCGCGCCGCAGGCTTTCCACGGTATCGAAGACCGATTTTCCCGCCTGTTCACGGAGCACTTCGCCGAGCAGGTTGCCGAACAGGCGCACACGGGCGCGCAGTGCCTTGTCTTTATCGTTGCTTGTCGTCATCGCGTCAGGAATCTCGCGGATTGTTGTATGGCGGCTCGGGCCGGCCCACGGGCCAGTCGGAAGATGCCGGTCCGGCTGCTGGACAGGCCGGAGACGCCGGGCAAAAACGCGGCCATTATATCGTTTTCTGTCGTGTCTTGCCGTCGTCGAGCGCGGAGCGGGTCGGAAAACGGCGGAGAGCTGGGCTCCGGGCGCCACGGGGCGACATAAAATCCTCATGTTGATGGACTACCCTTTCATGGAGAGTATTCCTGAGGCCCGAAATGCCCCGGTGCACCGTGTACGGTCCGCGGTTACGCCGGTCATGGCGCGGGTCTTGATACTTCTGGTTCATCTGCAAATCATTCGGGGACATGGAACATGAGACTGGCTATCTTCGGACTGGGACGGATGGGTGCAAACATGGTGCGCCGGCTGTCCCGCGGCGGAATCGAGGTCGTGGCCCACAACCGTAGCCCCGATCCGATCGACGCGCTCGTCGCGGACGAGGCGAACGTCATTCCCGCCTATGACGAGGACGAAATGTTCCGCCAGCTCGAGGAGCCCCGGATCATCTGGCTCATGCTGCCCGCCGGCGCGGTCACCGGGCAGACCATCGAGCGTCTTCTGCCGCGACTCAAGCCGGGGGACGTGCTGGTCGATGGCGGTAATTCGCGCTACACGGAGACTATCCGCCACGCGGCGCGCGTCGAGGAGGCCGGAGTCCATTTCCTCGATTGCGGCACCTCCGGTGGCGTGTGGGGGCTGAAGAACGGTTACAGCCTCATGGTAGGGGGCTCGCGTGAGGCCTTTTCCGTGATCGAGCCGGCCATCCGTGTGCTGGCCCCGTCGCCCGACAGCGGCTGGGGTCACGTCGGGCCGGTGGGCTCGGGGCACTTCACCAAGATGATCCACAACGGAATCGAATACGGGATGATGCAGGCCATGGCCGAGGGGCTGGCCGTGCTGCGCCGCAAGAAGGAATTCGATCTCGACCTGGCCCAGATCACCGAGCTCTGGCGCGAAGGTTCCGTGGTGCAGAGCTGGCTGCTCGACCTGACGGCCGAGGCGCTGCGCTCGGAAGGACAGGAACTCGACCAGATCCGCCCCGTCGTGGCGGATTCGGGCGAGGGCCGCTGGACGGCCATCGAGGCCATTGATCTGGGCGTCGCCGCCCCGGTGATGACCCTGGCGCTGCAGATGCGCTTCGCCAGCCAGGACGACGAGGGATACGGCAACCGTGTGCTGGCGATGATGCGCAATGCGTTCGGTGGCCATGCCGTCGAACGTGGTGGCTCGGAGGAGGGCTCGTGATCACCTCGCCCCGGTCAGGTTCCCGTTCGTCGAGGGAGGACGCCGATGCGTAAGCGGAAAAGCCTGGATTCGCCCGCGCCCGTGACAATCGTGATCTTCGGCGCCACGGGCAATCTCGCCCGCTCCAAGCTTTTGCCGGCGCTCTATCAGCTCGAACGGGCCGGTCAGCTGGCCGACGACACCCGGATCATCGGGTTCGGGCGCCGCGAATGGAACGACGTGGAATGGCAGGAGGACGTGCGCCGCATGTGCCTGGCGGGTGGCGAGGACGACTGCCCGCATGACGAGGCCATCGACAGGCTGTTGCCCCGCCTCCATTTCCACGCGGGGGATCACAACGACCCCACCTGCTTCGAGCGGCTGGCCGAGCAACTCGAGCGCCCGGAATACCCCGACTGCGTGATGTTCTACTTCGCGGTCTCGCCCCAGGCCTTCGGGGCGATCTGTCACAACCTCGCCGGAGCGGGCCTGACCGACGAGGCGACCGGCTGCCGCCGCGTTGTCATCGAAAAACCCTTCGGCCACGACATCGACAGTGCCCACGCCCTCGATGGCTTGCTACACCAGCATTTCGAGGAACGGCAGATCTTCCGCATCGACCATTACCTCGGCAAGGGCACCGTGCAGAACATCATGGTGATGCGTTTCGCTAACCTGCTGCTCGAACCGTTGTGGAACCGGAACTACATCGACCACGTGCAGATCTCCCACGCCGAGGAGCAGGGCATCGAGGGGAGGGGAGAATACTACGACTCCGCCGGCGCCCTGCGCGACATGGTCCAGAGTCACCTGATGCAGATGCTGGCGCTCGTCGCCATGGAGCCCCCCGCTTCGATGGATGCGGAGGCGGTTCGCGACGAGAAGGTCAAGGTACTTCGTTGCATCCGCCCGATTGCGCATCGTGGCGTGCACGCCCAGGCGTTCCGGGCCCAGTACGCCCGCGGGGTGGTCAACGGCGAGAACGAGCGCGGCTACCTGGACGCACCGGGCGTTCCGGGAGACTCGGTCACGGAAACCTATGCGGCGCTCAAGCTCTACATCGACAACTGGCGCTGGCGCGGGGTCCCGTTCTACCTGCGTACCGGCAAGCGGATGGCAAAGACGCACTCGCAGATCTCCATTCGCTTTCGCGAACCACCGCAGCAACTGTTCCGCGAGACGCAGATCGCGCATACCGTACCCAACTGGCTGCTCATCGGCATCCAGCCGGAGGAGAACTTCCGTTTCGAGATCCAGATCAAGACCGAGGGGCTGGAGATGCGCACCCGCACCGTGCAGATGGACGCCAGCTACACCGGTCCGCAACCGCAGAAGCTCGACGCCTACGCCGCGCTGATCCTGGACGTGATCAACGGCGACCAGACGCTGTTCCTCCGGTATGATGAAGTGTCCTGGGCCTGGCGGGTGGTCGACCCCATCCTGCGCAACTGGGCAGTCGAGCGTGACTACATACCCACCTATCCCGCCGGGTCCTGGGGTCCGCCGGAGGCGGATCGTCTGTTCGACGACGACTCGCATCGCTGGCGAAACAATCTGAAGATTCCAGGGGAGGACTGATGCAGCACGAACGGTATGTCGGCCGGATGAGCCCGGTATGGCAGATTCTCGAGGTCAAGGCGACCGAACACATGCGCCGGCATCCCAGCAAATGGTTCGAGGCCGACCCCGATCGCGCCGAGCGTCTCAGCGGCTACGCCGCGGGGTTGGCGATCGACTACTCCAAGCAGCGCCTGACCGACGACGTGATCGACGCCCTGCTGGCCCTGGCCGAGGAGCGCGGCGTCCTGAAGACGCGCGATGCCATGTTCGCCGGAGAGCACATCAACGGCAGCGAGGACCGCGCCGTGCTGCACGTGGCCCTGCGCAACCGCAGCAATCGTCCCATCGTCACCGACGGGCAGGACGTGATGCCCGAGGTCAATGCCGTTCTCGAACACATGGAGCGGTTCGTCGATGCCGTGCATTCCGGCGAGTGGCGGGGCTACGCCGGCGACCGGATCACCGACGTGGTCAACATCGGCGTGGGCGGCTCGGACCTCGGTACCCGCATGGTCTGCCGCGCGCTGGGCTCTTATGCCGATACCGGCATTCGCGCGCACTTCGTCTCCAACATCGCGCCCAGTGATCTCGCCTCCAAGCTTGCGGTTCTCGACCCGCGGACCACGCTGTTCGTGGTGTCCTCCAAGAGCTTCGGCACGCAGGAAACGCTGGCCAACGCGCGCTCGGCGCGCAAGTGGTTTCTGGAGACCGCGCCTGACGAGGAGGCGATCAAGAAGCACTTCGTCGCGGTGTCCACCCACACCGAGCGGGTGCATGACTTCGGCATCGATACCGACAACATGTTCCCCATCTGGGACTGGGTCGGCGGACGTTACTCGCTCTGGTCGGCGATCGGCCTGCCAATCGCCCTTTACCTGGGCATGGACCGCTTCAAGCGGCTGCTCGACGGCGCGCATGCGATGGACGAGGAGTTCCGTACGCGGGAAGGGCGGGACAACCTGCCGCTGATCCTTGGCCTGATCGACGTCTGGAACGCCGACTTCCTGGGCTCGGATTCTCTGGCCGTGTTCCCCTACGGTACACGGCTGGGCTTCCTGCCGGCTCACCTGCAGCAGCTTATGATGGAGTCGAACGGCAAGCGGGTGCGCATCGACGGCCAGCCGGTCGACTCGCATACCAGCGCCGTGCTCTGGGGCGGACTGGGTACCAACGGCCAGCACGCCTTCTACCAGTTGCTTCACCAGGGCACCCGCCTGATCCCGTCGGACTTCATCTGCTCGGTACGGACGCATTCGCCCATCGACAGGCAGCAACGGCAGTTGCTGGCCAATTTCGTCGCGCAAAGCCGCGCACTGATGGTCGGTCGCAGCCAGGAAGAGGTCGAGGCGCAGATGCGCGAGGAGGGCGCTGACGAACAGACCATCCAGCGCATCGCGCCGCACCGCGTCTGCCCGGGTGGGCAGCCTTCCAACACCATTCTGTTCCCGGAAATGACCCCGGAGGCGGTCGGGGCGCTACTGGCGCTGTACGAACACCGGGTTTTCGTCGCCGGCGCCGTCTGGCAGATCGATTCCTTCGACCAGTGGGGCGTGGAACTGGGCAAGCAAATGGCGAACGAACTGGAGCCCTACATCGGCGAGGGGCCCGATCATCGTCCGTTCGACGGCTCGACGCGCTTGTTGCTCGACGAGATCGCGCGACACTGGTCACCCGAGCAGGACGGCGAGTCGATGCGGTAGAATCCGCGCGTCGTTGTTTTCGTTGCCTCGACCGGCGCGAACGTCCCTACAGGTGCCTGCTTGAACATCCTCTATCTTGACTCCTCGACCGAGGCCTGCACTGCCGGCGTGGCAGTGGACGGGCGGACGGTCTCGGCATTCGAAGTCGCCCCCCGAGGGCACGCCCGACTGCTGCTGCCGATGGCCGAGGATCTGCTCTCCTCGGCGGGAATCGGTTTTGCCGATCTCGATCTTGTCGGTTTCGGCCGCGGTCCCGGGTCGTTCACCGGGGTACGCATCGCGACGGCCATGGCGCAAGGGATCGCCATCGCGCGTGATCTGCCGCTGGTGCCGGTCTCCTCCCTCGAGTGCCTGGCTGTCGGGGCCCGGGAACGTTTCCGGTCCGAATCCGGTGCAGGTCACGGGACTGCCGGCATCGAGATACGTGTGGCGATCGATGCTCGAATGGGGGAAATCTACCGTGCCAGCTACCTCGCGGCGGACGAGGCGACGATCGAGCCGATCCTCGCCGAGGCCGTGGTCGAGCCGGGGTTCCCGTCCCCCGAGTTGGATCGGGTGATTGCCGCGGGCAGCGGGTTCGGTCGCTATCCGGAACTGCTGGACATTCCCGGTCTGCTCGCCGGATACGACGATGCCCTGCCGCACGCGGAAGATGCGCTACGGCTTGTCGCGGCCACCGACCGTGAGGCCTGGATCGCGCCCGACGAAGCCGTGCCCCACTACCTGCGCGACAACGTGACCGGACCCTGACCGCCACCTGTGAGCCCGAACGTCGCGAAACGAGAAACCCCCGCCAAAGGGCGGGGGTGGAAGGCCGGAAGGTGCCAGGCGGTTACTGGATGTTGCCGCAGGCAACCACCGCATCGCCGTCGTAAATGGCGACCGAATGTGGCTCGGTCATCATCCCGTCGGCCGTCATGTTGATGGAGCAGGTGGACTTGCCGTCCTCGATGTCATCGAGCTGGGCCAGCGGTTCGGGGCTGAATGCCAGCATCTCCGGAGCACCCTCGCTGTCGTTCGAGTAGCGGCAGAGACCCGTGTGAATGCTTGCCTTCAGACCATCGGCATTTTCCGCGGTCAGGCGAACTTCCATGGTGCCATCATCTTGCGGCACGAAGATCGCCGTGCCCGAGACCCCGGAACCCTGTCGGGCGTCGATCGCGGTCTGATACTGTTCATAGGTCTCGGCGGCTGAAGCGGTGGTCACCCCGGCCATGCCGAAACCCAATCCGGCCATCACGCTAGCGAGCAGAACCTTTTTCATGTGTTCTCCTTCTCTTGCTTGGATTGAAAACGGCCTCTCCGACGTGTGGCATCGTCGGGATCCTTCGCGAGGACCCGTGACCGCCCGTTCGTGCGGAGTTGTCTTGAGCTTAGGACAGATGCGTGGGGTTGCAAGCGGGGAGGGTGCAGTGCCCGCGGTACGTGGTAGCCTGCGCCTACGAGTTTTCACCCTCACATGCAAGCAGGATCGCCGCAGTTCATGAAGCTCTACCTCCTCGTGGGTCTGGCCGGTGGGTTCGGCGCGATGGCACGTTTCGCCCTGACCTCGTGGCTGGCGTCGACCGCCGGGCGAGGCTTCCCCTGGGGCACTCTCAGCGTCAACGTCATCGGGTCCGGACTGATGGGCTTTCTCGGGATCTGGCTGATGACACGCTGGCAGTTGCCGATGGAATATCGCCTGGCCATCCTGACCGGCTTTCTCGGTGCATTCACGACCATGTCGGCGTTCTCGATCGACGCGCTTGCCCTGATGCAGCGCCAGGCGTGGGTGCTCGCGGCAATCTACGTCGTCGGGACCATACTGCTCTGCCTGGTCGCGGCCCGCGGCGGGATGCTTCTGGCCGAACGGCTGGCCTCCTGATTCATGGACCCGCTCGAACTCAAGTCGGCGATTCGGGAGTGGGCTCTGGAGCTCGGCTTCACGGACCTCCGCGTCTGCGACACGGACCTTTCCGCCTACGAGGCGGGATTCCTTCGCTGGCTGGAGGCCGGCAACCAGGGGTCGATGTCCTACATGGACCGGCACGGGCTGTTGCGCTTTCGCCCGGACGAACTGGTACCGGGCACGCGGCGAGTGCTGATGGTCTCGCGCGATTACCTGCCGCCGGAATCGACCGGGCCGAGCGAGGTGCTGCGAGATCCGGGCAAAGGATACGTCAGCCGCTACGCGTTGGGTCGTGACTACCACAAGGTGGTGCGCAAGAACCTGCAGCACCTGGCCCGCCGCATCAGCGAGGAGACCGGCCCGTTCACCTATCGCGCCTTTTGTGATTCCGCGCCGGTCTACGAGACCGGGCTGGCCGAGCGCTCGGGGCTCGGCTGGAAGGGCAAGCACTCGCTGGTGCTCAACCGCAGCGGCGGGTCGTGGTTCTTCCTCGGCACCCTGTTCGTCGACATCGAGCTGCCGGTCGACAAACCAGTCTCCGCTCACTGCGGCAGTTGCACCGCCTGCATCGACGTCTGCCCGACCGGCGCGATCATCGAAGACGGCGTGGTCGACGCCCGGCGCTGCATCTCCTACCTCACCATCGAGGCGGACGAGGACATCCCCGAGGAACTGCGTCCATTGATGGGCAATCGCATCTACGGCTGCGACGACTGCCAGCTGGTCTGCCCCTGGAACCGCTTCGCGCGGGTGACCGGCGAGGCCGACTTCCACGCGCGGCACGGACTGGACGCGCCCGACCTGCTCGATCTGTTCGGCTGGGACGAGCGGACATTCCTGTCACGCACGGAAGGATCGGCCATCCGCCGGATCGGCTGGCGTCGCTGGCGACGGAATCTGGCCGTCGCAATCGGCAATCTGCCGTCGGATCATCCGCAGGTCGGGCAGGCCGTGAGCATGCTGGAAGGTGCGTTGGGCGAGGCGGGCGAACAGGTCGACCGGCACATACGCTGGGCATTGCGCCGATTGCGCCGGCCCTGAAAGGCAAACGGCGCCCCCCGCGAGGCAGGGGACGCCGTTCTTTCTCGCAGCAGGTGGGCGATCAGATACGCCGGGCCATCTCCTCGGCGTTGCCGATATAGTCGCCCGGCGCCATGGCGGCAAGGCGCTCGCGCGCCTCCTCGGGCAGTTCCCGAATGCCATGGATGAACTCGCGCATGGCCGGTCCGTCGACCCGCTGGCCACGCGTGAGCGCCTTGAGCTTCTCGTAGGGCTTCTCCACGCCGTGGCGGCGCATGACGGTTTGTACCGCCTCGCCCAGCACTTCCCAGTTGCCGTCGAGTTCGGCGGCCAGCCGATCGGCGTTGATCTCCAGCTTGGACAGGCCCTTGGCCAGCGAACGGTAGGCGATCAGCGAGTGCCCGATACCCACGCCGAGTGTGCGCAGCACGGTGGAGTCGGTCAGGTCGCGCTGCCAGCGGCTGATGGGCAGCTTGCGCGCCAGGTGCCCCATGACCGCGTTGCCCACCCCGAGGTTGCCCTCGGCGTTCTCGAAGTCGATCGGGTTGACCTTGTGCGGCATGGTCGACGAGCCGACCTCGCCCTCGACCAGCCGCTGCTTGAAGTGGCCCAGGGCGATCTGACCCCAGATGTCGCGGGCAAAGTCGATCAGGATCGTGTTGGCCCGCTCGATCGCGTCGAACAGCTCGGCGATGTAGTCGTGCGGCTCGATCTGGATGGTATAGGGGTTATGCGCCAGACCCAGGCTCTCGACGAAGCGTTTCGAGAACGCCGGCCAGTCGACTTCCGGGTAGGCGGCCAGGTGGGCGTTGAAGTTGCCTACCGCGCCGTTGATCTTGCCCATGATCTCCACCGCGGCGATCTGCTTGCGTTGGCGGGACAGCCGGGCGACCACGTTGGCGATCTCCTTGCCGATCGTCGACGGCGAGGCCGGCTGGCCGTGGGTCCGCGAAAGCAGCGAGACGGCCGCCCACTCGTGGGCCATGCCGCGCAGGGTGTCGATCAGGCCGTCGATCTCCGGGAGGACCACTTCCTCGCGGGCACGGCGCAGCATCAGGCCGTAGGCGAGGTTGTTGATGTCCTCGGAGGTGCAGGCGAAATGGAAGAACTCGCTGAGACGCTCGAGGGTGGCGTGGCCCTCGATCTGTTCCTTGAGGAAGTATTCGACGGCCTTGACGTCGTGGTTGGTGGTCGCCTCGATCGTCTTGACGCGGGCGGCGGCCTCGACGTCGAAACGCTCGACGATGCCGTCCAGTACCGCTCGATCCTCATCGGCCAGCGCCGGTACCTCCGCGATCTTCGGCTCGTCGGCCAGTGCCTTGAACCACTCGACTTCCACCAGCACCCGGTACTTGATCAGGGCGTACTCGCTGAAACACTCGGTCAGCGCCCGGGTGTGGCGGGCATAGCGACCGTCGAGCGGCGAGATGGCGGTCAGGGCGAAAGCGGCTTGGGTGGTGTCGGTCATGGCTCATCCTGTGGAAAAGACGGTTCGGCGAGGCCGCCTGAGCTGCGGCCCTGTCCTGCGAATTCGTGGCAATTATCCGATGGCCGGCGCCTGCGGCCAAATCGTCGACGGATCAGGTGGCCTTGGGGCGCTCCAGAGCGTCGCGCAGCCGGGCGGTCAGCTGCCGCAGGACATCGAGGGTGAGGCGCTGTTCGGCTTCCAGGCGGGTGGCCGGGTCATCCAGGCCGTCGTCGTCGAACTCGTCGTCCAGCGTTTCCAGCGCCTTGACCTTGGTCAGGGCGCCATCGGCGCGGATGGTGAAACGTAGCCGGTCACGCCAAACCAGTTCGAGCTGTTCGACGGTCATGCCGTCGCGCAGGTGGGCCAGCACGTTGTCATCGGGCAGCCCCAGGCGGGTGACGGTGATGCTGCCGCCATCGCGCGGCTCGAGAAGCTTGGCCGAGTCGCCCAGTGCGAAGTCCGCCGGCGGCCCCTCGAGCAACCAGCGGGAAAGTCGGCTGCCGTGCTCTTCGCTGCCGAAGGCCGGGACGATGCGCCACTGCCCGAGCGTTTCGCGCAAAAGCGAGCTGATCTGGCTGTTGCGTTTCTCCGCCGCGTTGGCGAACCACACCTGCTTGTTGCGCCGGTCGATCAGCACTCGCGTCTCTGCCTGGCGGGGGAAGGCCTGCGGCAGCAGTTCGAGCAGGGCGGCTTCGCGTGCCTGCCGCAGTTCGTCACGGGAGGGCTCGCGTTCCCCCTCCTGCTCGGCGAGCATCCGGGCGGCATGGTCGCTGACCACCCGTGGCGGCACCGACCGTTCCTCGCGGCGGAAGAGCAGACCGACGGCCTCGTCGGTCTCCAGCAGCAGCTGGTCGTCCACTACCGGCGCCCAACCCATCGATTCGACCTGCTGCGACAGGGTGGGGGCGAACGGCTTCTCGGCCAGTTGACCGGCGAGCGCCTGGTATTCGGGTTCGGACCAGTCGGAAAGGTCGAATGCGGCGATCTGCGAGAAAAGCATGCGTTGGCAACCCTCGTGTTCCTGCAAGCCCGGGCAGCACCCGGATCCATGAAAAGCAAAGCGGGGCGCATTATGCCTGATGGGCGGCCTGGTTGCTCGGATCACGGCAGACGGTATGGTGCCCGTTACTGCTATGCTTGACGGCCCCGGCGGTCACCGACCGTCCGTGTGCCCGGTGATGACTGCCGGCACGTGCCGACGCCATGCCTGTCCAACCCAAGCCCTGAGCGAAATGACTGAACAAAAGCCGAACATCGTCTGCCTGAAAGACTACCGCGCGCCCGATTACCTGATCGACGACGTCGAACTGACCTTCGAGCTCGCCCCCCGGGATACCCGAGTGACTTCCCGGCTCCATGTCCGTCGCAACGGGGATCACGGCAACCCCCTGCGACTCGATGGCGACGAACTGCGGCTCGAGTCGGTTGCCATCGACGGCGCGGCGCTGGCGGGCGACCGCTACTCGATCGACGCCGACGGGATGACGATCGAGTCGGTGCCCGAATCGTTCGTCCTGGAGATCGTCAATCGGGTCGATCCGATCGACAACACCGCGCTCGACGGTCTCTACCAGTCTTCGGGCAACTTCTGCACCCAGTGCGAGCCGGAAGGCTTCCGCCGGATCACCTACTTCCCGGATCGTCCCGACGTTCTCAGCCGCTACCGAGTGACGCTGGTCGCTGACCGGGTGACCTGCCCGGTGCTCCTTAGCAACGGCAACCCGATCGAGCAGAAGGACCTGGGCGACGGTCGCCATCAGGCTACCTGGGAGGATCCGCATCCCAAGCCGTCGTACCTGTTCGCTCTCGTCGCCGGGAAGCTCGAGGCGATCCATGACGAGTTCACCACCCGCTCGGGGCGAAAGGTGGACCTGGGCATCTACGTCGAGCCGCACAACATCGACCGCTGTGACCACGCCATGCGGTCGCTGATCAAGTCGATGCGCTGGGACGAGGAGACCTACGGCCGGGAATACGACCTGGACGTGTTCAACATCGTCGCCGTCGACGACTTCAACATGGGGGCGATGGAGAACAAGGGGCTGAACGTCTTCAATTCCAAGTTCATCCTCGCCCGCGCCGAGACAGCCACGGACCAGGACTACGACGGCATCGAGTCGGTCGTCGCCCACGAGTATTTCCACAACTGGTCGGGCAACCGGGTGACCTGCCGTGACTGGTTCCAGCTCTCGCTCAAGGAGGGCTTCACGGTCTTCCGTGACCAGGAGTTCTCCGCCGACATGGGTTCCCCGGCGGTCAAGCGCATCGAGGAGGTGAACCTGCTGCGGCAGGTCCAGTTCGCCGAGGATGCCGGCCCGCAGGCTCACCCGGTCCAGCCCAAGGAATACCAGGAGATCAACAACTTCTACACCGCCACGGTCTACAACAAGGGGGCCGAGGTGGTGCGCATGTGGCACAACCTGCTGGGCTGGGACCGCTTCCGCCAGGCCACCGATCGCTACTTCGAGCGCTTTGATGGCCAGGCCGTGACCATCGAGGATTTCATCGACACCATGGCCGAGCAGGCCGATTTCGACACCGCCCAGTTCCGCCGGTGGTACGACCGTGCCGGGACGCCCGTGGTTCGGGTGAACAAGGAACGTGATGGCGAGCAGGTGCAGGTGGTTCTCGAACAGGAAATCCCCGCGGTGGCAGGCCAGGAAGACAGCGATCCTTTCCTCATGCCGCTGCGCATCGCGGCATTCGACGGTGAGGGCAGACAGCTGCCGCTGGATGCCTCCGGGTCGACCGAGGAGACACTCATCCTGAACGACAGCCGTACCACGTTCGCCTTCCCCGTCGCGGCGGACGTGGACCGGGTGGTGCTCTCGCTCAACCGTGGCTTTACCGCGCCGGTCAAGATCCAGCATGCCTACGACGCCGGCGATCTCACCCTGCTGGCGCGTTGCGATACCGACGAGTTCAATCGCTGGGATGCCTACCAGCGCCTGGTGCTCAAGACACTGGTGGGGCGCATCCGCGAGGCCGAAGAAGTCGGGGAGTGGCCCGAGACGGCGTTGCCCGAGGGGCTCAGCGAGGCCTTCGGCAGCGTGCTGCATGCGGCGAACAACGGTACGGATGCCCGTTTCGTGGCTGAATGCCTGGCCCTGCCGTCGGAGCCATACATTGCCGAGCAGTTCGAACGTGACGTGCCGGTCGATGCCATTCATCGCGCCCGGGTCGAGCTGCGAGCGCAGTTGGGCAACGAGTGGTCGCAGTCCCTGATGTTGACCT
This sequence comes from Guyparkeria sp., assembly GCF_041687595.1. Lineage (NCBI taxonomy): Bacteria > Pseudomonadati > Pseudomonadota > Gammaproteobacteria > Chromatiales > Thioalkalibacteraceae > Guyparkeria > Guyparkeria sp. The sequence continues at coordinate 45,366 of NZ_JAWLBP010000007.1, forward strand.
ACAAGAACCAGGCAGTGGAAGGCTCCTACGCGTTCGATGGCGCGGATGTCGGCCGCCGGGCCTTGCGGGCCCAGTGCCTTTCCTACCTGAACGCTCTGGACCACCCGGCGTGGCGACGTCTCGCGGTCGAGCAGATTGCGGAGACAGACAACATGACCGAGCGTTTCAATGCGCTCCAGGCGTTGTGCGTGCGCGAAAGCGTCGAGCGTGACGAGGCCCTGGAAGGATTTGCCAAGCAGTGGGCCGATGACCCGCTGGTAATGGACAAGTGGCTGTCTCTGCAGGCCCGGATCGTGCAGCCGGACGATAAGGACACCCTGTCGAGGCTGGAGGCGCACCCGGCGTTCTCGATCCGAAATCCGAACCGGGTCCGGTCACTGGTCGGGACCTTCTCTCGTGCCAACCCGGTGGCCTTTCACGCCGCGTCGGGCTCCGGCTATCGCTGGGTGGCCGACAAGATCATCGAGGTCGATGGCTTCAATCCGCAGATCTCGGCGCGAATGGCCACGGTCTTCAGCCGCTGGCGTCGGTACGATGGCGCCCGAGCGGACCTGATGAAGGAACAGATGACCCGCATGCTCGATCGCCCGGATTGCTCCACCGATCTGGCCGAGATCGTGGGCAAGGCATTGGCCTGAAGGTTCGCCGCGAACGGATGGTTGGGCCCTGACGGGCCAGCCGTGCGGGATTGGGCGTGCAGAAACAGAAAAGCCGGCTCGAGGCCGGCTTTTCGTCATTCTCCCGAAGGGAGAGCGCTTTAGAAACGCGGGCGGAAGCCGCCGCGATCGTTGTTGCGCTCGCGCGGACGCGCCTCGTTGACACGGATGTTGCGGCCATCCATGTCCGAGTCGTTCAGCGCTTCGATGGCCTGCATGCCGGCGTCCTTGTCGGACATCTCGACGAAGCCGAAGCCCTTGGAACGACCGGTGGCCATGTCCTTGATCACCTTGGCGGATTTGACTTCGCCGTAGGCCTCGAAGACGGACTGGAGCTCTTGGTCATCCGCGGAGTAGGGCAGGTTGCCCACATAGATATTGATCATCTCGAAAACAAACTCTCAAAACAGTGCTGATCTGGCGACTGCTCGGGGTGTTCAGCACTCAATCTCACCCTGCGCAGATGAAGCGGCACCGCGGACAACCGCGTTGAAAGCGCACCTCATGCTTTGGACAGTAAACCATTCCGGCAGGAACGCAAGCAGCAATTCCGTTGCCGGGGCAGAAATGCGTCGTACTGTGGTATCGATGCAGCGGAATCGGCCCTGGCGGCCCGTTCCGGACACCTTTGTAAGGAGCGAACGAATGTCGGATCTGATGGTGGTGGCCGTTCTGGTGAGCCTTGTCGTGCTGGTCGTGCTCGGTCAGTGGCTGATGAACCGCCGGGCCGGACTGGCGCGCGGTCCGGTGCCCGAGTCCCTGCGAAAGCGGTGTCCGGAGGCGGTCCTCGTCTACTTCCATTCTCCTCGATGCCGGGCGTGTGGTCGCATGCAGCCTTTCATCAGCGGGCTGGCCGAATCCCACCCGGGCAGGGTCTGTCTGATCGATATCAGCGAGGTGCCGGAAATCGCCCGTGATGCACGGGTGATTGGCACGCCAACGTTGATGACTATCACCGCTGGCCGCATACGGGATGTTCGGCTTGGAGACGTCGGCCCGGGGACCCTCGAGCGGATCGCCAGCGATCTGGGGTTGCACGAGAGCAACACGCCGTGCTGAAAAAGGATGACGGTGGTCTATGCTCGCCCTGTCATGGATCCAACCGTCGCTGGCAGACAGTCGGCGCCTTTTTCAGGGAGCGTGAATGCCGCTGAGCGTGTCGTCATTGCCGGGAGCCATTGCACCATCCCGATGGGGGCGGACGGTGGTCGGCATGGCGCTGTTCTGGTTGGGAACCGGCGCCGTGTCGGCCTCCGATGGCTGGGTCGATCGTCGAGGGGAACCGGTGGCGGAGGCGGCCGTACTCGAGCGGCTGGAGCGCTCGGACATCATCCTGCTCGGGGAGGTTCACGACTCGGCAGACATCCACGCCAGACAGGTCGAACTGCTTGAGTCCCTGGGTAATTCGCCACTGGTGCTGGCTCTCGAACAACTGGACCTGGATCGGAAGGCCGAGCTGTCTGCGCAAGACGGGGTGGTGCACGTCGACGGACGCGAGCTGGCCGAGGCGGCCGGCTTTGACGATTCGGGCTGGGGCTGGGAACACTATGGGGCCATCTTCTCCCTGGCCGCCCGGCAAGGCTGGCCCCTGCGGCCGATCAACCTCTCCCGTGAGGCGGCGCGGGAAATCGCTCGGGACAGTGTCGACTGGCGGTTGGCCCTCACCGCGGAGCAGGTGGACGTCCTCGATGCGTTCGCCCCGGGGCTTTCCCTGCCGCAACGCCACCAGGAGGCCCTCGTCGCGGACCTGATCGAAGTCCATTGCGGCGACCTGGACCGTTCCTTCGCGCGGCGGATCGCGCGCGCCCAGGTGGCCCGAGATGTCCTGATGGCCGATGCCATCCTTGCGGCACGAGAGGAATTTCCCGGGCGGCGGATCGTGGCGATCATGGGCAACCAGCATGCCCGTCTGGATCGGGGGGCGGGTTACTGGATCGAGCAGATGGTGACTGACCGAATGCCCGCATCACGCCCGACGACGATCTCGGTGGGTATGTTGCCCCTCGGAAAGGAAAAGGCCGAAGAGCTCATGGGGCGGGTCGGTGACCAGTATGACCTTCGCCTGCCGACGGAAGCGGTCGATCGACCCCCAAACTGCGACGAGGAGCCGGTCTCCTCTTCGTCCCCGAACACCGGTCTTGTCCCGGCTGATACCGCATAGGGGGACTTGATGCCCATGTTAGGGTTTTGGAAAAGAGTCATGACCAGACTTGTCGAGTGATAACCAACGAAGCAAGGAAGAGGGAGCCAAGATGAAGAAAAATCTACTCGCCGTATCGGTTGCCGCCGCGCTTGGGGCCAGTTCTCTGGTGCCGACCATGGCCATGGCGGATGACATGACTACGCAGCAGATCCTGGACGAGATCGAGCAGCTCAAGCAGCGAGTGCAGACCCTGCAGACCGACTTGGAGAAGGAGCGCGCACGAAACGACCAGTTGGCGGAAAA
>NZ_JAWLBP010000008.1:0-2076 GCF_041687595.1 Guyparkeria sp.
CTGTTCTCTCGTGTCTGTCAGCCCGGGGCTGGTGGTTGCGGCTTCGAGCCGACCAAGGGCTGGGTGGTGCACGGCGCGTCGCGCAGCATCTGCGTGATCTCCAACGTCTACTGCGTGCTCGACAACGAGCGGGCCTCGCTGACCAAGGTGCTAGGCCTGATGCGCGAACGCCTGGCCGATGCGCCCGATTCCCTGAGCTGACGCCTGCGGGCGATCCGTCCCATAGGATTCGTCCCATAGAGGAGGAAAAGACCATGTCCGATCTCAAGACACTCAGTTCGATGCCCGGTGCCGTGGCGGCCTTCCAGTTCGATGACCAGGGTCGACTCGAGGACGCGGTGATCACCGACGATGTGGTGATCGATCGGGATACGCTCGATCTGCTCGGCCATCTGTGCGTGGCAAACATGGCCATTGGCGCCATGCAGGCGCGTGGCTGGGAAGGGATGAGCGACGTCAAGGGCTTCTATCCCGTGGAGGGATTCACCTTCGTCGGACTGGACTGGTCGGCGGTTTCCCGTGGACGCCGGGGCGTGGTGCTCCAGAACGATCAGGCCGACTACGACGCTGCCTACAAGGCCCTGGCGGAGTGAGGAGGATGTCATGCTCAAGAAACTGCTCGATATCAAGGGCGTGCAGGCCGTCGCCCATTTTCGCGAGGAGTCCGGTGAGCCGTGGGAGGTACACGGCGAGCTCTCGGACACCGATGCCCGTCGGCTGACCCGCCTTGCGCTGGATTTCAAACGCATGACCCAGGGGCACGCCGATCAGTTGGCGTTGTTTGTCAACGAGCCGGGATGGACACCGGCCAACGGCTGGATCGTCCATGGTGATCAGCGCACGGTGTGCGGGATGTCGAGCATGGTGGCAGTGGTCGATAATGCCGAAGCCAATCTGACCGAGGTGATAAGGGCGCTGGCCCAGGAATCGTTTATTACCTGACCCTCATCGGTCGAATCATCTCGTCTGGACAAAGGAAAACCCCGCGAATCAATGAATCCGCGGGGTTTGTCGTTTGCCGGGCGGCTTTCGCCTCGATCAGGCGTTCTGACGAATCCCGGCGATTAGCCAGTTGGCGTTCTCGTCATCGAGGTTCCGGCTGACCAGCCAGGTCTCGTCCAGCGGTGTCGGCTCGGTGCCGGCCTGTTCGCGTACCTGGCCGGTGAAGCGCACGGAGGCGATGATATCGCGGCCGTCCTCGCCGAGATCCTCCAGCATCGCATCGAGGCCGAGCACTTCGGTGACGTTCTCGGCGTCCCCGATGGCGGCCCGCTCGCGCACCAGTTCACGGAACAGGTCCGGCGTGACGAACTCCCGCACCTCGTCCATGCGGTTGGCGTCCCAGGCAAGTTGCAGATTGGTGAAGTGGGTGCGCGCCGCGCCCAGGAAGCGTTTCTCGTCGAACCACGACGGCGGCTGGTACTGCGCCTGACCGGAGAAGCCCCCGAACTCGTCCATCACCGAGCCGGGCCGCGGGGCGTCGTGGCCGGAGCCGCTTTGCGGAAACAGCGACTCGCGCCGCTGGCCGTTATCGCTCCGCTCACCGCCTTGGCCCGGGATCCCCGCCAGGGCAGGGCGGCGCGCGCCGCCGCGCAGGTGACGGATCAGCAGGAACACGCCCACGCCCAGCAGGACCAGGACCAGCAGGTCCATCGGCTGGAGCCCCTCGAAGGCACCGCCCATGAACAGCCAGGCCAGCAGACCGCCCGCGGCCAGGCCGGCGAGCATGCCGCCCATGCCGGCACCCGGGCTGCGGGCGGCTTTCTGATCCGTGGTTGCCTGACGCTGACTGGTGGTCTGCGAGCTTTTCTGGCCCTGGAAGCCGAAGCTTTTTCCGCCACCAAAGCGCTTGGCCTCGGCGGTGCCCATGGACATGACGGCCACCAGAGCGGTGACCAAAAGGGCGATCAATGTGCGAGCGAGGTTCGGACGGATCGTCATGGGGACTCCATCGGTCAGGAAATACGAGTTGATCTGGGTCGAACAGGCGGATGTGGCGTGCAGCCCGTCGATGCGGTTCGGAATGCTAGCACGTCTGCAGGAAGTCGGCCGCGGACCTTGTGCCTTGGCCCGGTT
>NZ_JAWLBP010000008.1:2176-13739 GCF_041687595.1 Guyparkeria sp.
CCCGTGCTTGCGAGCACCTCCTGGACCGACGATCCCGTCTCGACATGCAGTCGCCAACGAAGGGAAAAAAGCGTGGCCTCGTCCTGCAGTTGCCGTTCGATGCGGCGTCGCTGCAGCCCGAGACGGCTGCGCAGTATTTCGGTATCGAAGGGACGGCTGGTCCCGGACAGGGCGCTGATTTCGCGGGCGAAGGGATAAGCGGCCGAATACAGCAGATCCTGTTCCTCGATGAACAGGCCGACCAGTTCGAGATTGCGGTGGTGGGCGAGTCGCGCGGCCGCGGAGAGGGCGGCCTCGCTGGCGGGCGAGGTGTCCAGCAGGACCACGATGGCACCCGACGAATCATCCATGGTTGTTGTCCGGGCCGGCCCTGTCGTCCCGGTGGCGCGTGACGGCGTGGAAGGCCTCGAGACGGTCGACCACCGCGCGGTTGATGCTGCCCGCCGGGAAGCGGCCGGCAGCGTCCGCCTCGCCGGCGTTCCGTCCGGTCAGCAGGGTCAGCGCGTCGTCCACGTGGTCGATCGCGTACACGTGGAACCGGCCCGCGGCTACCGCGCTGCGGACCTCCTGGTCGAGCATCAGGTGGGGCAGGTTGCTGCGCGGGACCAGCACCCCCTGCGTGCCATCCAGACCCCGGTCGCGGCAGACGCGGAAGAATCCCTCGATCTTCTGGTTGACCCCGCCGATGGCCTGGACTTCGCCCAGCTGGTTGATCGAGCCGGTGACGGCCAGCGACTGACGGATGGGCACGCGAGCGATGGCCGAGACCAGCGCGCAGAGCTCGGCCACCGAGGCGCTGTCGCCCTCGACCGTGCCGTAGAGCTGTTCGAAGGCGAGGCTGGCCGACAGAGAGAGTTCGCCGTCCGGTGCGTAACGGCTGCCGAGGTACCGCGACAGGATCATCACCGCCTTGCTGTGGATGTTGCCGCCGAGCTTGGCCTCGCGCTCGATGTCGACCACCTGGCCGCGACCGGGGCGCGCCGTCGCCGTGATGCGCGTGGGTAGTCCGAAACTGAAGTCGCCCAGCTGAGTGACGGCGAGGCCGTTGACGGCGGCGACCGTCTCGCCGTCGGTGGGGAGCCGGATCGTGTCCCGCAGGATCGCCTCCACGGCCCGCTCGCGGAGCCGTTCGGCGCGCTTTTCCTTGCGGCGGATTGCCTCCTCGATGTGCGCACCCGTGATCGATTCGTCCCGGGCCTTGTCCGCCAGGTGGTTCGCCTCGGCGAGCAGGTCGGCCAGTGGCCGGGTGCCGGCGTCAAGCTTCTCCTGGTCCCCGGCGCGACGGCTGGCATGCTCGATGGTGCGAGCCACGGCGACGGGGTCCAGCGGACGCAACCCGTCGCGCCGGGCGAGGGCGGCCAGCGTGCGGGCGTAGTCCATCTCGTGCTCGGGGGTCCGGTCGAGGTTGTCCTCGAAGTCCGCCTGCACCTTGAACAGCTTGGCGAAATCGGGATCGTATTCGGACAGCAGGTAATAGAGCAGGCGGTCGCCGATCAGCACGATCTTGACGTCGATCGGCATCGGGTCCGGTTCGAGCGTGATGGTGGTGAACACGGCATACATCTGTTCGAGCGACTCGATGCGGACCTGCTTGCCGTAGATCGCCCGCTTGAGCGTCTCCCAGGCGAAGGGCTGCATCAGGACCTGGCGGGCGTGGATGATCAGGTAGCCGCCGTTGGCGCGGTGCAGGGCCCCGGAACGGATCAGCCGGAAATCGGTCAGCAACGCCCCCTCGCGGAAGTAGTGCTCGATACGTCCGATCAGGCGCGCGTGGGTGGGGAAGTCCTCGTAGATCACCGGCGCACCCTCGAGGTCGGCGTTGTCCACGATGAGGTTGAGCTGGTACTGGTTGAGGATCTCCTCGGGAACGGTGCTGCCGTTCTCGTCGAGGTCATTGACGTGCGAGATGATGTCCTCGCGGATGGCCTTGAGGAAGGCGATCACGTCAGGCAGGTGATTCCAGGTTTCCTCGAGTGCCTGCAATTGCTGACCGACCGCGACTCGCAGCATCTCTTCGTTGAGCTCCTGCAGCTTTTCCCGTGCTTCCTTCTGCCACTTGGGAATCTGCTGCAGTGTCTGCTTGAGCCTTTCCTCGAGCTCGTTGATCGCATCCTGCCAGGCCTTCTGTTCCTCTTCCGGCAGCTTGTGGAACTCCTCCGGATCGAGGATCTTGCCGTCGCGGTAGGGGCCGAGGGTGAAGCCGGTTGGCGTGCTCACCATCGCGACGTTCTTCTCTTCGGCCTCCTTGCTGACTTCGGAGATGGCCTCCTGCTGTCGCTGCTTGAAGATCTCGCGCAGCTCCTGGACCCGGTTGTGGTACTCGTCGCTCTCGAACACTGCCGGAATGGCGGTGCGGAATTCCTCGACGAGCTTCTCCAGGTCTTCCTGCAAGGCCCTTCCTGCGGCCGGCGGCAGGCGAAGCAGCCGCGGCTGGTCGGGATTCTCGAAGTTGTAGATGTAGGCCCAGCTCGAGGGCGGGTCGTCCCGTCGGGCACGCTGTTCGAGAAAGTCGCGCACCACAGCGTACTTGCCGGTGCCGGTGGCCCCCAGAGCGAAGAGGTTGAATCCTCCATCCTCGATCTCGGTTCCGAATTCGAGCGCATCGAGCGCACGTTCCTGTCCGGGCGGAGCGGCCGGCGATTCGAGATCGGCAGTGGTCTCGAAGGTCAGTCGGGCAAGATTGCAGGGCTGGAACAGCGCCTTCTCGTCAAGCGGGGACGGCTCCGACATGGGATCCTCTCATGCTGCCTGTGTGCCTATTCGTTATCCTTCGAGACTAGCACGTCGGTGCCGGTCGGCCGGCGAGGATCGGCATGGGCACGCTACTTTGTGACGCATCACGTGTGGCATGCTTTGTCACGAACCGGCTACGCTCCGACTTGGACCTGTCGGCACCGAATCACCAGGAAGAAATCAGGGATACGACGATGGACGCACTCAAGGAATTCCTCGGCAGCATCAGCGGATTCGTCTGGGGGCCGGTGATGCTGGCCCTGTTGCTCGGCACGGGGCTCTACCTCACCGCGGGGTTGCGCGGCATGCCGATCCGCCGGATCGGCTACGGCTTTAGACAGCTGTTCCGTGGCCGACACGCGGCCAAGGACGACCGCGGTGACATCACGCCCTTCCAGGCGCTGGCCACGGCGCTCTCGGCGACCATCGGCACGGGCAACATCGCGGGGGTGGCCACCGCGATCGCCCTGGGCGGTCCCGGGGCGATCTTCTGGATGTGGCTGACCGCGCTGGTGGGCATGGCGACCAAGTACGCCGAGGCGGTGCTGGCCGTTCGCTACCGCGAGGTGGACGAGCGCGGCCGCTATGTCGGCGGGCCGATGTACTACATCAAGAACGGCATGGGCGCGAAGTGGAAATGGCTGGGGGCGGCCTTCGCCCTGTTCGCCATGATCGCCGCCTTCGGCATCGGCAACACGGTGCAGGCCAATTCCGTGGCCGACGTGCTGAACTCCAATCTCGCCGTGCCCCACTGGCTCACCGGGGTCGTGATGGCGGTGCTGGTGTTCACGGTCATCATCGGCGGGATCCGTCGCATTGCGCATCTCGCCGAGTACCTGGTGCCCTCGATGGCCCTCTTGTACGTGGGCGTGGCCCTGGTGATCATCCTGATGAACATCACGGACGTCCCCGCGGCGCTGGCGCAGATCGTCAGTGACGCCTTCACGGGCACGGCGGCCACCGGCGGCTTCGCCGGGGCCGCCGTCTGGGCGGCGATCCGCTTCGGGGTCGCGCGCGGCATCTTCTCCAACGAGGCGGGGCTGGGTTCGGCGCCCATCGCCCACGCCGCGGCGCGCACCAACGACCCGGTGCGGCAGGGCACGATCGCCATGCTCGGCACCTTCATCGACACCATCATCATCTGCACCATGACCGCGCTGGTCATCGTGCTCAGCGGGGTCTGGACCACCGGCGAGAGCGGTGCGGCACTGACCTCCGCGGCCTTCGCGGAGAGTCTCGGCGGCGGCAACTGGGTGGTTACCGCCGGGCTGGTGCTGTTCGCGTTCACCACGGTGGTCGCCTGGAGCTACTACGGCGAACGCAGCGCCGAGTACCTGTTCGGCGTCAAGGTGATCAAGCCGTACCGCTACGTCTGGGTGGTGGCGCTGTTCATCGGAGCGATCGCCAACCTCGAGATCATCTGGCTGATCGCCGACATTCTCAACGCCCTGATGGCCATTCCGAACCTGATTGCGCTGATCGCGCTTTCCGGCACCGTGTTCGCCGTCACCCGGGAGTACTTCGCTCGCCAGAACGAGTCAGGGGCCCGGGATGAGGGTTGATCCAACCATCGGAGGAAAGGCCATGTCGGCTAGCGCATTCCGTCTCCCTTCCATTCGCTTGCCCGGGGTCGGCGTCGCTCTGCTGGCCGCGACCCTGTTTCTCGGTGGCTGTGCCGCCACCGGCCCCGGAGGGGACTACCGTGGTGTGGTGATCTATCCCTACGGGGACGTCTCGATGGAGCCGGTCATGGTCCCCTCCGGCCACCTCCCGCCCCCGGGCGAATGCCGCATCTGGTATCCGGATCGGGACCCTGGCCAGCAGCCGCCACCGGGGGATTGCCGGGATTTGCAACGACACGTGCCCCCGGGGGCGGTGCTGGTTCGCGGCTGATCCGTCGGTCGTATGGCTCTGATGAGCGGCCCACGGGGGCGTTTGGGCCCCTGAGGGACTCGATATGACGTCGAGCCGCACACGATGATCGACTGGGACGTCGGTTCGGACTAAGAATAGGGAAGTACCGGTGATCGGCTTTCACGAGGTGAATAGGCTTGGTCATCGTCTGCATAGCGAGAAGCCAGCCATCATGAAGCGACTTTCATTTTCCATCGCCGTGGCTCTGGGGCTTCTGACGCCAGGCATTGGCGTGAGCCACGTCCTTGCTCAGGAAGTGGAGCAGAAGCCCGAGACTGAGCGGGGGGCGAGCGCGTCGGACGCGATCGAGGACGATGGTCCATCTACCGGCCTGCCGCCCAGCGGTCTCCGGGCCGGCGGGTTTCGCCTCTTTCCCTCCCTGGGGGTCACGACGCTCTACGACACGAACATATTCGGTGTGAACGGCTCCCTCCCGACCGGGGTGAGGACGCACGAGGAGGAAATCTCGGACACGATCGGCGTTCTGTCTCCCGGCATCGCTGTGCGTTCCGACTGGTCGCGACATGAGCTCAACGTCAATGCCGGGGCGGATCTCGCCCGCTACCGGGATAACCCCGACGAGGACTACAACGACTTCTGGTTGAATGCCGACGGGCGTTACGACATCAACGCGGTGTCCAATGTCTTTGGCGGCCTGGGTGTCAGCCGGTCGCACGAGGATCGCACCTCGCCGGAGGGGTTCCAGGGCGAGGAGCCCGTCCGCTACGACAGCCTGGATGCACACGCCGGCCATGCACGTCGCATCGGCCAGACCGTCGTCCGGGTCGGGGGCACGGCCCAGCGCCTCGACTACGACAATGGCGTGGGGGTAGACGGGGATCCGATCAACCACGACGATCGCGACCGCGATATCTACGCGCTCGGTGCGCGCATCAGCTACCTGCGCACGCCCAGGATCCAGCCGTTTGTGCAGGTCTCGGCCGAAGAGCGGCGTTACCGCAACACGCCGGATGATTTGGGTTACGAGCGGGATTCCTCCGGTTACCGCGCTGCCGTCGGCGTGATCGCCAACCTCGGCGACCGCCTCAGTGGCGAGGTTTACGGCGGGGCCCTCTACCAGGAGTTCGATGATCCCCGCTTCTCGTCGGTCAGCGAGCCTGATGTCGGGGCTCAACTCGCCTGGCAGGCCACACCCTACACGCGCGTGACCGGGTCGATCGACCGCTCGCTGGAGGAAACCACCTACTGGCAGTTCGAGGACGGTCTGCCCGCGGTGGCCTCCAGTTATCTCTACAGCCGGGCCGAGGTGCTGGCCGAACACCGGCTGACACCGCGCACGACGTTGTCGGCGATGGTCTCCTACGGCCAGGCCGACTACCAGGAGGTCGATCGTGCCGACGACCTCGTCGGGGCCGGATTCGGGGTGGAATACAAGCTCACCGACAACCTCCTCCTGCAGCTCGACTACCGGCACTTCCAGCGCGACTCGGATTACCGGTATGTCGCGAACGACGGCAACGTGGACCTGCTTGCCGGGAACTACCAGCGTGACCAGGTCTATCTCAGTCTCAAGGCCCTGTTGTACCCGGTTCACGACAAGCTGCCGGCCATGGGCCGGTTCTCACGGCTGCACGCGGAACGCGGCAGCGGCATCGATGGCGGGCTCTACGCCGGGGCCCAGCTCGGCATGAGCGGGATGGCTGCCGCCACCAGTGGGCCGCGCGGGAGTCACGGTACGGATGACGGCGACATGCAGGGCACCGGGTCGACTGCCGGGGCATTTGCCGGCTGGGGGCTGACGACGCGCGACAACTGGTATGCCGGTATCGAGCTGGAGGGGTCGCGCGGGGGAGGTGACTGGATCCACGCGAAGAACAAGAGCACTAGCCGTACCTTCTCGCTGGACACGAACGACTCATGGGGGGCAAGCCTGCGAGGCGGCCGCGTGCTGGAAAACGGCGCGCTGCTCTACGCCCGCCTGGGAGCGGTGCGCACGGAGTTCGACACGTTCTACCAGGCCAACGATGCCCCGGCAGAGGCCGCCGACCAGACCGACCGACAGACCGGCCGGCGCGTCGGCGTGGGCGTGGACGTGCCCGCCGGCGACCACCTCTTCTGGCGATTGGACTACAGCCACACCGACTACGACGCCTACGACGTCCCCTATGGCAGCGGTCCGGAGGCGGTCGAACGGTTCGACAACGCTGAAGGGCTTTTCCGTATCGGCCTTGGCTGGCGCTTCGGCGGTCAGCCTTACCGGCCCACCGACCCGACCGGCGGGGATGTGAGCGGGCTCTACGCGGGTGCCCAGCTCGGGCAGATGATGCTTGCCACCGACATGGATGCCCAGCACCGCAGCCAGGGGCAGGGACCCTACGACTTCAGTGCCGATTTCGGCGATACCGGCCTCGATACCGGGATTTTCGCCGGTTACGGCCTCCAGTGGGATCGAATCTACTTAGGGGTTGAACTGAGCGCGGATTCCAGTTCGGGCGAGTGGCGGCACGAGCGTGAAACCCCGGGAGGTGGGGGACGTGACTTCTCGCTGGAAAAGAAGGGCGGCCAGGCATTGGCTGCACGGCTGGGCTACCAACTGGACAACGGCACCCTGCTGTATGCCCGCCTGGGCAAGGCTAGAAGCCAGTTCAACTGCCGCTACGCGAAGGGTGCGCAGGCGAGCAACGACATCAATCGTGACGAGATCGAGATCGGTGATCGCTACGGCCTCGGGGCCGAGGTGCCGTTGACGCCCAATACCTTCGTGCGTTTCGACTACAGCCGCACCGACTATGGCGACATCGCGTTCGTCACCGGTCATGGTGACGGAGCGAATGCGGACGAGGTGCGCTGGGAGAATACCTCCGACCAGTTCCGCGTCGGGGTGGGCTACCGCTTCTAAACGGGTGTCGCCATTACCAGGTACGTGTATTTCCCCGCCCCCGAGGCGGGGTTTTTCGTGCCGGGGAGCTGAAGGCTGCTTTAAGCGATCCCATGCTCGAGCCCGGCCCCTGCGGTGCAACGACTGCCCCGGCGTGAACGAGCGATCCTTATAAGCTGGACCAGGAAATAGTGGTGTAAAACTAATGGTTTATTTCATTTCGTTGCCACGGTTTAGGGCATATAAGTGTGAGAGGGAAAATTAAATTGGAGGCTCCCACATGAACACGATGCATATTACCGGCCACGCGCGCTCGGTCCTGACGGGTAGCCTGCTCGCTGCGGGGCTAATTGCCACGCCGATGTTGTTGGGCAACACCTACACGACGAATCTCGTGCCGATTTCGACTGTTCACGCCGCCGAGCACGGTCACGGAGGACAGGGTGCCGGCGCGGGCATGCAGGGCCAAGGCGCCCAAGGGGGCAATGCCGGGGCAGATAGTCAGCGATTGGTCGACAGCGTCCTGCGTGGCAAGGGCGGCCGGCTCGACACGATGGTTGACGAGGACACGGATCGCCCCGACTGGGCCGGAGGTGGCGGCAAGGGGGATACTGGCAAGCCGCCAGGTGCCGGTACCAACAAGGGCGACCTCTATGGCGACTTGTACGTGATTCTCCGTGACGACAACGGTGAGCCGATCCTCGATCAGGGGCGCGTGCAGTTCCTGGACGCCGATGGCAACGTGATTCCCTACCAGTCGGATGATCCGGAGGACGAGGGATTTACCGAGGTCGCGGATGCCTCGCTGCTGCAGGAAGTCGATTTCGGTCGAACGAACCTCGTGCGTTCGCCGCCCCAGGTCTTTGATCGTGCGCTCGCCGAGGCCGAGAGCATCATCGCCACCGATGCCGACGGCGTGCTCGAGTACGACGAGGCCGGGCGCATCGTCGTTGTCCAGGAGGATGGCACGGAGCTGACCATCGATTCGCCGCTGGAAAACCTGGCGCTGTACCTCGATGAGATGACCAACCCGGACACGGTCTGGACGCTGGATGATGCGGCCACTTTCCTCGCGGCCGGGTCGAGCAAGACCGGAAACATCTCGGTCGACATGGTCGTCTACCTGAACTCGATCCTCGAGATCAACGCCGATGGCGAGTACTTCGACTTTTCGACGTTCAGCTACGACCGGGACGACGCCTACAGCGGCACGGTGAGCTACTGGGTGGACAACGGTGACGGGACGGCCACCTACATCGAAGACGTCAAGATCATCGATGCGATCTTCGATGGCGAGGGGACGGATACCCTGAGCGGGGCAGCCGCCTTCGCCCAGGCAGCGGACGATGCCCTGCAGGTGATCGAGTTCATCCACGAGCCGATCCACTGATCGACGCCGTCGACACATGGCTGGGAAATGACACAAAGGCCCCTTCGAGGGGCCTTTCTCGTTCAGAACACGCGTGCCGTTCCGGGGTCGGGAGCCGCCCGTTCGGGTAATTGCACCAGGAGGTTCCGCATGAACCATCTCAAGACGAAGCAATATCCATATCGACCGCTGCTGACGGCGCTGACCCTGACTGGTCTGCTGTCGGTATCGATGATTTCGACCGGTGTTTCGACTGCCGGCATGTCTTTCTTGTCGGCCGCTCATGCCGCTGAGGACGGCCATTCCGGCGGCCGTTCGGGTGGGGGTGGCCACGACACGGGCTCCACTCACGTCGACGGCCACACCGACGATCACGACGACACGGAGCATGGTTCCCGGGGTGGTCCCGGTGGGAAAGGCGGTCCGCCGGCCGGCAAGGGCGGTGCCCATGCCGGTGCTGGCAGCCAGCGACTGGTCGACAGCGTGTTCCGGGGCAAGGGACGGGATCATCTCGACAGCCTGGACGACACGGAAGAACGACCCGACTGGGCCGGTGGGGGAGGCAAGCCGGGAACCGGTGCGCCCGCCGGTTCGGGCGGCAAGAAGGGGGGCATCTACGGCGAACTGGCCATCATCCTTCGCGACGAGAACGGTGAGCCGGTTCTGGACGATGACGGTCGGGTTCAGTTCCTGGACGCCGACGGGAACGTGATTCCCTACAACGACGAGGGCGAGGTCTCCGACCCCACGGCGTTGCAGGAGGTCGAGTTGGGGCGCCTGAACGTCGGCCGAGCGCCGGCGAGCGTGCTGGCCCGGGCGCTCGCCGAGGCGGAACGGACCATGGCGCTTGATGCCGACGGGGTAATGGAAACCGACGCGGCCGGACGGATCGTGGTCGAGGCGGCCGACGGTGAGGTCTACACCATCGACTCCCCGGTGGAGAACCTGGCCCTTTACGTCGAGGCCATGACGAATCCGGAAGAGAGCGGCTGGACCCTCCAGCAGGCCGCGTCGTTCCTTGCCGCAGCCGCGAACAAGTACGGCGAAATCAACCTGGACATGGTCGTCTATACGAACACCATCCTGGGAATCAACAATCCCGAGAATGCGTACTACGATCTCACCGGATTCACCTACGATCGGGCAGCGGTCTACCACGACGAGGTCACCTACTGGGTGGACAACGGTGATGGTACGGCGAGTCAGGTGACCGAGCCGCTCATGGATGCCGTCTTTGACGGTCAGACCTACCAGGGGACAGCCGCGGACGCCTTTACCCGGGCGGCGGACGATGCCCGCGCGGTGATCGAGTTCATTCACGAGCCGATTCACTGAGCCGTCTGTCAACCGTCGTGGAAAGGCCCCGAAACGGGGCCTTCTTTCTTTGGTCGTGACGGCGGACGGATCAGTTGGCGGTGCGTCGCTGCAGGAACAGCGCCTCGCCGACGAGGATGGCGAGCATGCCCGCCGCGGCGATGGCAACCACCAGCGGGTCGCTGTGGAGCTTTACCCAGAGAAAGCCGCCCAGGGCCAGCAGGTCGAGGCCGATCGCGGTGGCGAGGATGCCGCGGTTGGCGTTGACGTCTCGATGCAGGTGGCGGAGCACCCCCCAGTGGATCGCGATGTCCATCACGAGATAGAAGATGATCCCGAGCGAGGCGATTCGCGACAGGTCGAAAAAGGCAGTCAATATCAGGCCCAGCACTACCGTGTACACGAGCGTGTGCTTCTGGATGCTGCCGGGCATGCCGAAATGGCTGTGCGGCACCAGCTCCATCTCGGTGAGCATGGCCAGCATGCGCGAGACCGCGAAGATGCTGGCGACGATCCCGCCGGCCGTGGCGATGATCGCGAGGATGACCGTGAACCACAGTCCCCATTCGCCGGCCACCGGGCGTGCGGCGGCCGCGAGCGAGTAGTCGCGGCTCTCTATGATCTCCGGCAGCGAGAGGTTGATCGCGACGGCGGTTCCGACCAGGGCGTAGATGCCGACGCACAAGAGAATCGCAATGATGATTGCCCGGCCAACGTTGCGGTGGGGGTCGGTGATCTCCGAGCCGCTGTTGGTGATCGTGGTGAAGCCCTTGAAGGCGAGAATGCCCAGTGCGGTGGCCGCTAGAAAACCGCTGATGCTGGCATCGGGTCCACCCCCGCTGCCATCGGGGACGGCGAGGGTGTCGGCGGCGAGTATCCCGACGGCTCCGAAGAGCAGGATGCCGCCGATCTTGATCAGTCCGAGCCAGGAGGCGAATTCCTCGATCAGCCGGTTGCCGGATAGATTGATCAGAAAGGCGAACAGCAGCAACCCGACGCCGAGTGTCGGAGCCAGCATGTCCATGTCGGCGACGTCGAAAAGTTGCAAGGTATAGGAACCGAAGGTGCGGGCGAGGAAGCTCTGCGCGATCACCATCGAAAAGTACATCAGCAGCGCGTGGAACGCGGTGGACAGCCCCTTGCCGTAGGCCTTCTCCAGGTACATGGCAATCCCGCCCGCCGAGGGATAGGCGTTCGACATTTTCACGTAGCTGTAGGCACTGAACCCGACGATCACCGCCGCGGCGATGAAGGCCAGCGGGAACAGCGGTCCGGTCATCTCGGCCATCTGGCCGGTCAGGGCGAAGATCCCGGCCCCGATCATGACCCCGGTGCCAAGCGCGACGGCTCCCACCAGGCTCAGGCTGTTTTCACGATAGTTCGGAGTGCGATCG
>NZ_JAWLBP010000008.1:13839-33683 GCF_041687595.1 Guyparkeria sp.
GTCAGGGCGAAGATCCCGGCCCCGATCATGACCCCGGTGCCAAGCGCGACGGCTCCCACCAGGCTCAGGCTGTTTTCACGATAGTTCGGAGTGCGATCGTCGTGTTCCGTCATGGGACCCCCGGGTCAGCGGTTGCGAGACATGCGACCGGGGTCAGTCGCTGCACGGGTTTCTACCCAGATCCTAGGCTCCGGGATGCCGTCTGTCGTCGTTCGGCGCTGGCCAGCATGGCGAGCGATGCCGCTCGGCGGCTCAGGAGGCGGAGCGAATCCGGCGCCATCCTGTGAATGGAGCGACCGTCGCGCCGCGGTTTTTGGCAAACTGCAAGGCAGATGCATTGACGGGGAGTCGCATGTCCTGGATTGGAAAAGTGGTGGGGGCCGGGCTCGGCTTCTGGATGTTCGGCTGGATCGGCGGCGGGGTCGGTTTGATCCTCGGTCATTTTCTCGACCGGTTCCTGGGCCGCGTCAAGCGGGTTGGCGGGCAATTGCTGCAGGTACAGAAGAGCTTCTTCGACACCACCTTCACTACCCTCGGGTTCGTCAGCAAGGCGGACGGGCGGGTCAGCGAGGCCGAGATCCGCGCCACCGAGGCGGTGATGACGCAGATGCGCCTGACGAAGGCCCGGCGGCGCGAGGCCATCCGGGCCTTCAATCGTGGCAAGGCATCCGGGTTCGACCCCGACGCGACCATCCGGCGTTTCGTGCAGGTGTGCGGGAGCCAACCGACCCTGCTGCGCGTCTTCCTCGAGATCCAGATCCAGGTGGCCTTCGCCGACGGTCGGGTCGATCCGGCGGAGCGGGAAGCCCTGCTGCGAATCGCGCAGGCCTTGGGTGTTTCCGAGACCGACTTTGCCCGCCTTGAGGCCCTGCTTGCCGGTCATTACCAGCACGGCCCGGGGGCGCCGACGACCGCCGAGGCGCTGGAGAATGCGTACCGTGCGCTCGGCGTGGAGAAGACCGCCAGTGACGCCGAGGTCAAACGCGCCTACCGTAAGCTGATGAGCGAACATCATCCGGACAAGCTGATCGCCAAGGGGCTGCCGGATTCCATGGTGGAACTGGCCAAGGAGCGCACCCAGGAAATCCAGAAGGCCTACGAAACCGTGACCCGTTCGCGACAGACGAGCCGTTGATCCAGTAGGGGGTAAATGACGTGATGACCGGATTGCTCAAGGTGATTCATCTGCTCTCGGCGGTGTTGTGGATCGGTGGGGTGTTTTATGCCTACGTGATCCTCCGCCCGTCGGTGGGATTTCTTTCGGGTCCGGACCGGGTCACGCTATGGGATCGCGTGTTCACCCGGTTCTTTCGCTGGGTCTGGGTGCTGATTGCCGTCTTGCTGGTCAGCGGCTACGGGTTGTTGTTCTCGGCCTTCGGCGGCTTCGCCTCGCCGGGTTACCTGCACGGGATGCAGCTTTTCGGCTGGCTGACGATCATTGCGTTTGCAGTGCTGGCCTTCGGTCCGTATCGGCAGCTTCACGCCGCAGTCGCGGCCGAGGACTGGCAGCGCGGCGGCGAGGCGATCCCGCGGATCCGTCGGCTGGTGCACGTCATCCTGTGGCTTGGAGTGATCAGCATCGTCATCGGCGGGGGCGGGGCGTACCTGTAGCGGTTTGAAACCCCACCGGTCGAGAGACTATGGTCATGGGCGTTCCTTTGCCTAATCCATCGATACGATTTCAAACATGGAATCAAGGAGTTCGCGCATGACAACCTATCGTCCCGAGAAGGCCGACGAACTGATCCAGACCGCCAGGGCGATGGTCGCCCCGGGCAAGGGGATTCTCGCCATCGACGAGAGCAACGGCACCTGCAACAAGCGGTTCGAGGCGGTGGGCATCGACCCGTCCGAGGAAAAGCGCCGCCAGTACCGGGAACTGCTGCTTACCACTCCCGATCTGGAGACATACGTCAGCGGTGCGATCCTCTACGACGAGACCATCCGTCAGTCGACGGCCGATGGCAAGTCGTTCATCGACGTGATGCGCGAGCGTGGGCAGGTCGTCGGCATCAAGGTGGATACCGGCGCCAAGCCGCTGGCCGGCTCGGACGGCGAGAAGGTCACCGAGGGCCTCGACGGCCTGCGCGAGCGGATCGCCGAGTACTACGGGATGGGCGCCCGCTTCGCCAAGTGGCGCGCGGTGATCACCATCGGCCGAGACGGTCGTCCGACCCGAGGCTGCATCGAGGCCAACGCCCACGCGCTGGCCCGCTACGCCGCGCTGTGCCAGGAAGGTGGGCTGGTGCCGATCATCGAGCCGGAGGTGCTGATCGACGGTGATCACGACATCGACACCTGCGAGCGCGTTACCGAGGAGGAGCTCAACGAGGTCTTCCGACAGCTCTATCACCAGAACGTCATGCTCGAGGGCGTGATCCTCAAGACCAGCATGGTGATCTCCGGCAAGGACGCGGCCAGTCGTGCCGGCGTCGAGGAAGTGGCCGATCGCACCGTCGAGACCCTGCTCCGCACCGTGCCGGCCGCCCTGGGGGGCGTGGTGTTCCTGTCCGGCGGACAGGGCGTGGAGGAGTCCACCGCCCACCTCAACGCCATGCACCAGCGTCATGGCGACCGGCTGCCCTGGCCGCTGACCTTTTCCTATGCCCGCGCCATCCAGGGCCCGGCCCTCGGTTACTGGAAGGGCGAGTCGGCGAATGCCGAGGAAGCGCAGAAACGGGCCTTCAAGCGGGCGAAGTTCAACGGGCTGGCCAGCGAGGGCAAGTACAGCGCCGACATGGAAAGCGCCTGACACGAGCCCTTCGGTATCGCGAGAAGATCCCGCCGACCCGGCGGGATTTTTTTGTTACCGAACCTTGACCGGATGAGGGCTCACGGGTGGGCATCCACCGGCCGTTCGCGCACGACGACCAGCCCGGAGGCGATGATGACCAGTCCGCCGAGGATGGTGAAGGCATCCGGCCACTCGGCGAACACCAGCCAGCCGAGCAGGGTCGCGCCGAAGATCTCGAGATACTGCAGGGGCGCGAGCAGGCTGGCATCACTGCGGGCGAATGCCATGGCGATCAGCACGTGGGCGAAGGCGGCCAGCCCACCGGCCGCGGCGAGCCAGAACCACTGTGCCCCAACGGGAGTCTGCCATGCCGCGATGGTCCAGTCGTCGGACTGGCCGATCAGCAAAAAGGCGCTCATGACGAGGCCTGCGGCGATGCCTACCCAGAGTTGCAGAGCCAGGGCGTCACGCGGTTTCGGCGTGCGGATGCGGGCGCGGGTCACCGTAAGGTAGGCGGCGAAACAGGTGGCCGCCGCGATCGGAAGCAGTGACGCGGTGCCGTAGGCGCTCCAGTTCGGCCGCAGGATCACCAGCGCCCCGACAAGCCCCCCGATGACGCCGATCCAGCGGCGGGTGGTGATGCGTTCGCCGAGGAAGACCGCGGAGAAGACCACGAGGATCAAGGGTTCGATGAAGAACAGCGCGATGTTGTTGGCCAGCGGTAGGTGCGCCAGTCCCCAGAACAGGAACAGGATCGCGCCGGCGATCAGCATCCCCAGCCAGAGGTGGACTCCGGTGGGGCGGCCGAGATGACGGTAGAGACCCAGCAGGGGCAGCAGGAACAGGGTCTGGTAGACGAAGCGGAACCAGGCGATCTCGCCCACCGACAGGCTGGTTGAAAGCCATTTGGCGATGGTGTCAGCCATCGGGATGCTCAACACGGCAACGGCCATCAGGATCAGGCCCTGGCGACGGTGGAGGTCAAGCTCGTTCATGGTGCACCCGGGGTGACGTGTGACTAGATAGGTAGCTAACCAACCTAACATGCCCGGTCAGGCGAGGACAGTGCTCGACGCCGGCCTTTCCCCTGTCTAAGCTCGGCACACGTTCACCGCTGCGAGAAGAAGAGGAACAGGACATGACCGGACTGGCAAGCGACCACTGCGAGGCCTGCCGGGCCGACGCCCCCCGACTGGACGACAACCAGATCACCGCCCTGCAGAAGGAGATCGCTGACGGCTGGCAGGTGATCACGCGGGACGGCGTTCGACAGCTCGAGCGGGTGTTCGGGTTCGACAATTTCGCCGATGCGCTGGCGTTTACCAATCGCGTCGGCGAGATGGCCGAGGAGGAGGGCCATCACCCGGCATTGCTCACCGAGTGGGGTCGGGTGACGGTCACCTGGTGGAGTCACAAGATCCGCGGGCTGCACCGCAACGACTTCGTCATGGCCGCCCGGACCGACAAGCTGGCCGCGGAGCACTGAGCTGGGCCCGTACCTGGCCGAAAGCGGCAAGGGCAATTGGTGGCGGAGTGCGGTTCGCGGGCGCTCGAATGGGATCGAGTGGTGGATGACGTGAAGGAAAGCCGGCCCGTGAGGCCGGCCCGGCTTACTTGAGCTGAAAGGTGATCTTCGCGTTGATGCGGTACTGGACGATGCGGTCGTTCTCGACCTTCGCCTCGAAGTTCTTGATGTAGACGGACTTGATGTTGTCCACGGTCCGGCCAGCCCGCTGGATGGCCTGGTTGGCGGCATCTTCCCAGGACGTCTCGGATTCGGCCAGCACCTCGATTACCTTCAGTACATGCTCACTCATGGCATTCCCTCCTGAATCGGTTCACATTCAATCGCCTGTTGCACGATCGAGTGTAGACGGCGCCCCCGGGGTGTGCCTGCCAAGGATGCGGTAACATCCTGATGTGCAATCGCTTGCCTCGATTGGACCACCGTCGTCCCACGCGGTCTGTCATTCCTGCCATGATTACTGGTGGACGGTGAACCAAGCGAAGGAACCGGGCCGGTCGCAGGGACCAGTGAACCGCGGGTACCGCGCGGCAGAACGTCAGGAGTCGTCTCATGGAAGTCACCACGCTTATCGCCCGCATCATCGCGATTGCTTATCTGGCCTTTGCCGTGGGCCTGCTGCTCAATCGGCACCACTACGAGAACCTGCTCGACGAGTTGTATCGCAATACGGCGAGCACCTACCTTTCCGGCTTTCTCGCCCTGGTTTTCGGGATGCTGATCATCCACTTCCACAATCGCTGGCAGGTCGACTGGTACGTTCTGGTAACGCTGGCCGGGTGGCTGGCCCTGATCAAGGGCGTGGTGCTGATCGCCGTGCCGCGACAGGTTGTCGCATTCACCCGGCGTGTCTACCGCGGGCCGGTCGTGGTCGGCTATCCCTGGGCGATCGGGTTGCTGGGCTTGCTGTTCGCCTACGTCGGGTTCGTCCGGTAGCCCGGTTTTCCCCTGACACACGGAGCTCGGAACGGCGTTGATCATCGAGACCCTCGACAATCTCATCGAGGCCTTCGTCACGGCCTCTCCCATCACCCAGGCGTTGGTGGCGACCCTGTTTACCTGGGGGATGACCGCCGCCGGCGCCTTGCCCGTGTTCTTCACGGATCGGGAGAATCGCCGACTGCTGGACATCCTGCTGGGGTTTACCGGTGGGGTGATGATCGCGGCGAGTTACTGGTCGCTGCTCGCCCCGTCGATCGAGATGGCGGGCGATCTGGCCGTTCCCGCCTGGTTTCCCGCCGCGGTCGGTTTCCTGCTCGGGGCGGTCTTCCTGCGCCTGGCCGACGTCATCCTGCCCCACTTGCACCTCAATGCCCCGATGGAGGAGGCCGAAGGGGTTTCGACCCAGTGGCGACGTACGACCCTGCTGGTGCTGGCCATCACCCTGCACAACATTCCCGAGGGGTTGGCCATCGGGGTGGCCTTCGGCGCACTGGCCTACGGCTTCGACAACGCCAGCCTCGGTGCCGCCGTGGCGCTCGCCATCGGCATCGGCATCCAGAACTTCCCGGAAGGCATGGCGGTGGCCATGCCGCTGCGTCGGGAGGGAATGGGTAAGTTCAAAAGCTTCTGGTACGGCCAGCTATCCGGCGTGGTCGAGCCGATCGCGGGGGTGATCGGCGCGGCGGCCGTGCTGTTCTGGGAGCCGATCCTGCCCTATGCGCTGGCCTTCGCTGCTGGCGCAATGATCTTTGTCGTCGTCGAGGAGGTCATTCCCGAGGCCCAGCGCAGCGGCAACGCGGATTCTGCCACCATGGGGCTGATGGGCGGTTTCGTCGTGATGATGGTGCTGGACGTGGCGCTCGGTTGAGTCATGGGTCCGCTGGGCACTCCTAGAACCAGCGTCGTCCCCTGAGCCAGACGCCCAGCCCCGCACCGATGGCCAGGATCAGTAGCATGACCCACCAGAAGCCCATGTCCGTTTCCACCCACGGCATGCCGCCGACGTTGATGCCGAACAGTCCCGTGATGAACCCGAGCGGCAGGAAGATGGCCGCGACGATCGAGAGCAGGTACATCCGGGTGTTGAGCTGATCGGACAGCCGGGTCAGCAACTGCTCGTGGATCATGCCGCCGCGTTCGCGGGCCATGTCCAGGTCCTCGACCAGGCGGGTGAGCGCGTCGGCCTGCTCGCGGATGCGGCCGCGGTCGAGATCGGCCAGTAGCGGGCGGTTGATGGTCGACAGGCGGGCCAGGGCGTCACGCTGCGGGGCGAGGTAGCGGCGGATGACGATGATGGTTCGACGGATCTGTCCGATCCGGTCCCGCAACTCCCGGTCCGCTCCATCCAGCAGGGCCGCCTCGAGCTCGTCCACTTCTTCCTCGATCGACTCGATCAGCTCGTCTGTGCGTTCGGCCAGCCCCTCGATCAGCTCCATCAGCAGTTCGGCCAACGTCGCCGGCCCCGTGCCTTCCTCGAGCCGGCGAGCCAGTTCGTCGACGGTGCGCAGGGGGTAGCGCGAGGTGCTGATCAACTGCTCCCCGTCGAACCAGAGGCGCAGCGAGATCATGTCCTCGGGGCGCTTGCCCGCGTTGAGGTTCACGCCGCGGACTATCAGGAGCAGGCCGTTGTCGTGCTCCACCACCCGAGGGCGTGTGTCCTCGGCCAGCAGGCTGTCGGCAACCAGTTCGTCCACGCCGGACTCGGTCTCGAGCCAGGCCCGGTCGTCCGCGTCGTCCCAGTTCAAGCGGGACCATGTCCCGACCGGCTTCCGCTGTGGCCCGGTCCGTCCGCCACTGCCGTCCAGTCGGATGCTCTGGCGTGTGTTCATCGGCGCATGCCCTCTGTCCTCGATGTTCCCGGAGTATGGTTCACGAGCCAGGGTCCGTTCTCATGACTTCAGGCGTATCGATCCGGCCGCGCGGCGGGCGCATTCACGCGCCGCCTCGATGGTCTCTCCCCGCGCCAGCGCGACGCCGAGTCGGCGCTTGCCATGAATGAACGGTTTGCCGAACAGGCGGAACTGGGTGTCCGGCTCGGCCAGTGCCGCGGCCAGCCCGGTGATCGTCGGCTGGTCGGTCTCCCCCTCGCGTACGACCGCACAGGACGCGGCCGGCCCGAGCTGGCGGACGGCAGGGATCGGCAACCCCGTCATGGCGCGCAGGTGCAGGGCGAACTCGGAGAGGTCCTGGGAGACGAGCGTCACCAGCCCCGTGTCGTGTGGCCGCGGGGAGACCTCGCTGAACCAGACCTGGTCGTCCTTGACGAACAGCTCGACGCCGAAGATGCCGTATCCCCCCAGTTCCTCGACGATGGCACGGGCGGTTTCGCCGGCCCGCGCCAGGGCCGTCTCGCTCATCGGGTGCGGTTGCCAGCTCTCGCGGTAGTCCCCGTCGACCTGGGTGTGACCGATCGGCGGACAGAGGGTGATGCCGTCGCGGTGACGGATCGTCAGCATGGTGATCTCGTAGTCGAAGTCGATGAACGACTCGACGATCACGCGTCCGCGCCCGGCACGACCGCCGGCCTGGGCGTACTCCCAGGCCGGCGTGGCCTCGGCGGGTTCCCGGACCAGCGACTGGCCCTTGCCCGACGAGCTCATCACCGGCTTGACCACGCAGGGCAGGCCGATGGAATCGATCGCCGCCCGGTACTGTTCTTCGGTCTCGGCGAAGGCGAAGCGGCTGGTGGGCAGGTCGAGCGTGTCGGCGGCCAGTCGACGGATTCCCTCGCGGTCCATGGTCAGGCGCGCGGCGCGCGCGTTGGGCGTGACGACAAAGCCCTCGGTCTCGAGCTCGACCAGGGTGGCGGTCGCGATCGCCTCGATCTCCGGGACGATCAGCGCAGGGTTCTCCTGGATGATCACGCTTCTCAAGGCGGCCCCGTCGAGCATGTCGATCACGTGGGACCGGTGGGCGACCTGCATGGCAGGGGCATTGGTGTAGCGGTCGACCGCGATCACCTCGATGCCGAGGCGCTGGGCCTCGATGGCGACCTCCTTGCCCAGTTCGCCGGAGCCGAGCAGCAGGATCCGGAGTGCCGTGGGCGACCCCGGCGGTCCGATGGCTGCCGCGCGTGTCTCGATGTCGCCACGCTCAGCCATGACCGAAGTTCTCCGTGACGTAGTCGATGTCCTTGTCGCCACGGCCCGAGAGGTTGGCGAGGATGGTGGTGCCGGGGTTCTCGCGACCGAACTTCATCGCCCAGGCGATCGCATGGGCGGACTCCAGAGCCGGGATGATGCCCTCGCGCCGCGAGATCTTGTAGAAGGCGTCCAACGTTTCGTCGTCGCTGATCGCGTGGTAGTTCACCCGGCCGGAGGTCTTGAGGTACGAGTGCTCCGGTCCCACGCCGGGGTAGTCCAGCCCCGAGGCGATCGAGTGCACCGGTGCCGGGTTGCCTTCCTCGTCAGCCAGCAGCAGGCACTTGAAGCCGTGGATCATCCCCGGCTTGCCGAAGGTCATGGTGGCCGAGTGCTGGCCGATTTCGGTTCCCTTGCCCAGCGGCTCGATGCCGTGCAGTTGCACGTCGTCATCGTCGATGAAACCCGAGAACAGCCCGAGCGCGTTGGACCCGCCACCGACGCAGGCGGTGACGTGGTCCGGCAACTCGCCCGTCATCTCCAGGTACTGCTCGCGCGCCTCAATGCCCATCACTGACTGGA
Organism: Guyparkeria sp.; assembly: GCF_041687595.1. NCBI lineage: Bacteria > Pseudomonadati > Pseudomonadota > Gammaproteobacteria > Chromatiales > Thioalkalibacteraceae > Guyparkeria > Guyparkeria sp. The sequence goes on from NZ_JAWLBP010000008.1 coordinate 22,703, forward strand.
AGTTGCGCACCATCTTGGGGAACGGATGCGGGCCGACCACCGAGCCGATTGCGAAAATCGCCTCGTCGGCCTGCGAGAGGTAGCTCTGGAAGGCCGAATCGACCGCTTCCTTGAGGCTCCTGCCGCCGAAGCCCACCGGCACCACGTTGGCCCCGAGAAGCTTCATGCGCGTGACGTTGGGTGCTTCCTTGGCGATGTCGATCTCGCCCATGTGGATCTCGCATTCCATGCCGAAGTAGGCCGCCGCGGTCGCCAAAGCCACGCCGTGCTGGCCGGCGCCGGTCTCGGCGATCAGCTTTTTCTTGCCCATGTGCTTGGCCAGCAGTGCCTCGCCCATGCAGTGGTTGAGCTTGTGCGCGCCCGAGTGGTTGAGATCCTCGCGCTTGAAATAGATGTGGGCGCCGACATCGGCGCTGAGATTGTGCGCGTAGTAGACCGGGGTGGGGCGTCCCTGGTAATGCTTGCGGATGTAGCGCAACTCGTTGAGGAAGTCGGCCGAGCGCATCAGCCGAAGGTAGGCGCGATTGATCTCGGCGAAGTGGGGTTCGAGCTCGGGCGGGAGGAAAGCGCCCCCGAATTCACCGAAGTAGCCTTCTTCGTTGGGAAAATCCTTGAGGTACGACATCGAGTGTTCTGCCTTTCCTGTGTTCTGTCCGGGGTGGATGAAGGTTGGCCGCGGTATCCAGACGGCATGCGGCATGATCCAATGCTCGGACGGCCTTGCCAAGCCCACGGTGGCCGATCGGCCCGTCGGTCCGATGTCGCGTGTGGTGCTCGCCCTGTATTTTTCGGCCCAGTCGGTCATAGTGAAGGAAAGCCACATCGCCGGCCCCGGACCATGGTCTAGACTTCACTGCAAGTGGCTGTCCCGCTGCCGGCGCAACGTTCGAGAGCCCACGGGAATCGGGCGGCATTTCCAAGGAGATCGATGGTTCTGAATTTTTCTGTTCCCGGCGTCTACCTGCGTCACACGCTGGTCGCCATCACCCTGCTGCTCGGTTTTCTGGCGCTGGCCTGGAGTTTCGTCGACTCCTACCGCGATCTCCAGCGCTCGCTGGCCAAGGAGGCGCTGGGGCACCTGGAGATGGAGTACGAACTGATCCAGACCTACCAGGGGAACCTTGCCCGCCAGGTGGTCGATGACAATTTCCGGAACCCCGAGGTGCTTTCGCTGCTGGCACGCGCCGCAGAGACATCGGATGCCGAGGAGCTGGCAGGCATCCGTGACGACCTCTACCTTCAGCTCTTGCCGGTCTACGAGCGGATGAAGCGCAACGGATTCTGCCAGCTTCATTTCCACCTCCCCGATGCGGTCAGCTTCCTGCGATTTCACCGGCCGGGCATGCACGGCGACAGTCTCTGGGACGTGCGCGAGGGACTGCGTCTGGCCCATTCGACGCGGACGGCCGTCTCCGGCTTCGAGGAGGGCCGGATCGTCAACGGCTTCCGTCACATCTTCCCGCTGGAACACGAGGGGCGGTTTGTCGGGACGGTAGAGGCGTCGTTCTCCTTCATGACCTATCTCATGCACCACGTCGGGCTGGACCACGGCCTTTACCGGCTGCTGATAAGCGACGAACTGGTTGAGTCGAAGGTGTGGCCGGAGGAAAAGCAGCGTAATTACGGCTCGGCGCCGTTTCATCCCGGGTTTGCCCGCGATTTGCGCGTGGATCCCTTCGCTCACCCGGAATTGTTGCCCCCGGGTGACTGGTCGAAGGAACGAGTCGAGCGACTCGACGCCGCGGTAGCCGAGTCGGTGCGGCATCGAATGCCCGAATGGCAGCCCTTCTCGGTGGTCACGCGCACGCCCGCACCGGTGATCATCTCCTTCATGCCCATCGAGACGATCGCCGACCGCCCCGGTGGCTACATCCTGCGCTACTACGAGGTGCCGGAAATCGCGCGCGCCTGGTCGTTTCTCTGGTGGAAGCTGTTGGTAGCTTCGGTGCTGCTGTTGCTCGTGTTCGCCGTTCTGGCCGTGCTGTATCGCCGGGAACGCCGTGGGGCACAGCTCCGCGAGTACCTGCTGAACGACCTGCGAGAGGAACACGACAACCTCGAGCGGGCCCAGGACATCGCTCACATCGGTAACTGGGTATCGGATGCGCGCACCGGCCGCATCACCTGGTCCGACGGCATCTACGCCATTTTCGGCTACTCGCCCGGCGACTTCAGGCCCACCCACGAGCGGTTCATGGAAGCCGTCCACCCGGATGATCGTGCGCGGGTGGAAGAGGCCGTGAGCCATTCCTTTCGCACGGGCGATCCCTACGAAATCGAGCACCGCATCGTCCGGCCCGACGGTGAGATTCGCCACGTGCTCGAGCGCGGCATGATGGAGATGGACGACGCCGGGACACTCGTGCGCATGATCGGTACCGTCCAGGATGTCACCGAGCTCCGGCGGTTCGAGGAAACGCGCATGGAGGCCGCGGCGATCATCGAGTCGACGCACGAGGCGATCTTCGTTGCCGATGCGACAGGCCGGATCGTGCGAACCAATGCCTCCTTCCAGCGGGAGGCCGGCCTGGATGTCGACGAACTGCAGGGCAGGAGGGCCGAAAGCCTGTTCGAGCGGTCGGACGATCGTCGCGGAGACGACTTTGCCGTGGCCTGGGCAAAGGCGCAGGACCAGGGGGCCTGGGAAGGCGAGCTCACGCTTGTCGGTCGCAGTGGTCGCCGTGTGCCGGTGCTGCTGTCGCTGACCTCGCTAACCCTGGACTGGGGTGAGCGACGGATCGTGGGTCTGTTCTCGGACATCTCCGGCATCTACGCCCGGGAGCAGTTGATGTGGCACAAGGCCCACCATGACCCGTTGACCGGTGCGGCCAACCGCGTCCTGTTCCGTGAGCGCCTGACCCGGGCCATCGCCGAGGCCGAACGTCACGAGGAACTGGTCGGCGTTCTGTACGTCGATCTCGACGGCTTCAAGCCGGTCAACGACAACTACGGGCACGAGGCGGGTGACGAGGTGCTGCGCACGGTGGTCAGGCGTCTCAACGAGGCCACCCGCGAGACGGACACGGTGGCTCGACTGGGCGGTGACGAGATGGCCGTGCTGCTGGTTCGCCCGGCGACGCTCGAGGACGTCGAGCGGGTGGCGGAAAAGCTCAGGGAGGCGATCGCCCGTCCGATCGACTGGGGGAGCGATTCCATCCGCACCTCGGCGAGCATCGGCGTGGCCATCCATCCCAGGGACGGCGCGAATGCCGATGAACTGCTCCGGGTCGCCGACGAGGCGATGTACCGGGAGAAACGCCGCCATCGCGCGGCTTCCCGGACGTCGTCCGGAACATCCTGACCCTGCGAGTACTTCCTGCCATCGTCGGCTGAGCCATCTATCCTTCTCCTCTGAGCGAAACAGGCAGCGGAGGACATGGGAATGGAGAGCTCCGACTTCGCGGCACGCCGCGAATCGATGATCGACTGCCAGGTTCGTGGACGGGGCATCACCTCGCCACGGGTCCTGGATGCCCTTCGCCAGGTCCGACGCGAGCGGTTCGTCCCCCCCGAACTGCGGGAATTCGCCTACGAGGACACGGGCCTGCCCATCGCCGCCGGCCAGACCATCACCCAGCCGTGGATCGTGGCGATGATGATCGATGCGCTCGATCTATCCGGTGGCGAGCGCGTGCTGGACGTGGGCACCGGGTCCGGTTACGCCGCCGCCGTGCTCGCTCGGATCGCCGACCGGGTCTACAGCGTCGAGCGGATTGCCGAACTGGCCGGGCTGGCGGGTCAGGCGCTGAAGGGAGAGGGAATCGACAACGTCGAGATCCGCGTGGACGACGGCAGCCGCGGGTGGCCGGAGAAGGCCCCGTTCGACGCCATTCTGGTGGCCGCTGCGGCCCAGGCTGTCCCGGAGTCGCTCAAGCGCCAGCTGGCCATCGGCGGGCGCCTGGTTATGCCCGTGGGCGACGACCCGGAAGCGCAGGAACTGGTGCTCGTCACGCGGCTGACCGACGAGGAGTTCGACAGCCGGGACCTGGCCGACGTGGGTTTTGTCCCGCTTCTGGGCGAGGAGGGCTGGCAGTCGGCCGAGCCCCGTCGCCAGCGTGGCTTCGGTCGATGGCGTGTCTCCGACGCCGACCGGCGGCTGGCCGACGGGATCGTCGCGGCAGCGGAACGGTTCGAATCGATCGACGACCTGCCGCTCGATGGCCTTCTGTCGCGCATCGGCGACCGCCGGATCGTTCTGCTCGGCGAGGCCTCCCACGGGACCTCCGAGTTCTACCGCGCGCGCCAACGTATCACGCAGGCGCTGATCGAGGAGAAGGGCTTCGATTTCGTCGCCATCGAGGGTGACTGGCCGGACGCGGCCCGGATCGATCACTACGTGCGTCACGCCGAATACCCGCCCTCGGAGTGGACGGCCTTTGCCCGCTTTCCGGTCTGGATGTGGCGCAACGAGGAGGTACGCGGCTTCGTCGACTGGCTGCGTGCGCACAATGCCGAACTCGACCCGGAGCGGCGGGTGGCCTTCCACGGGCTCGACCTCTACAGCCTGTACAACTCCATCCGTGCGGTACTCGACTACCTGGACGAGGTTGACCCCGCCGTCGCCGAGGTGGCGCGTGAACGATACGGCTGCCTCGTGCCGTTCCAGACCGACCCGGCCACCTATGCCCGGGCGGCGCTCCACCCGGATTACGAGACCTGCGAGGAGCCGGTGCTGGCCATGCTTAGGGACATGCAATCCCGTCACCAGGAATACGCCGAGCACGATGGCGAGCGTTTCCTGGATGCCATGCAGAACGCCCGGTTGATCGCAAACGCCGAGGAGTACTATCGCACGATGTTCTACGGGTCGCGTAGCGCCTGGAACATGCGTGACACGCACATGTTCGCGACACTGGAGAACCTTCTCCGGCACCACGGTGAAGGCAGTCGCTGCGTGGTCTGGGCGCACAACTCGCACGTGGGTGACTCCGAGGCGACCGACATGTCCCGCCGGGGCGAGTTCAATATCGGGCGGCTGTGTCGTGCCCGGTTCGGCGACCAGGTCTATTCGGTCGGATTCGGTACCGATGCCGGGACGGTGGCCGCGGCGTCGAACTGGGACGAGCCCATGGAAATCAAGGAGGTGCGGCCATCACTTCAGGGAAGCTATGAGCGTCTCTGCCACGACACCGGCTTGACCGCTTTCCTCTTGCCGCTGAGCGATGCCACCAATCCGGAGGTCCGACGTGGCTTGCTAGTGGAGCGACTCGAACGGGCCATCGGCGTGATCTATCGTCCGGAGAGCGAACGGCAGAGTCACTATTTCCATGCCGCTCTGCCGCGACAGTTCGACGAGTACATCTGGTTCGACCGGACACGGGCCGTTCGCCCCATGGAGAGTGTGGCTCTGGCAGGGATGCCCGACACCTATCCCTTCGGCCTGTGACAGGCGACCGAGCACGAATTGACGAGAAAGGAGAGCGACATGAAGCAAATCGACGTGGGCCTGGAGTGGTTTCTCAACCCCGACCACCTGCCGTTCATCACCGGGATCGAAAAGGGCTGGTTCCGCGAGGCCAGTCTGGACGTGCGGCTCGTCGAGCCGGCGGATCACTACGACGGGCTGGCGGCGGTGGCAGAGGGAAAGCTGGCGTTCGCCTGCAACGAGCCGCTGCACATGATCGACGAGCCGCGCCCCGGCCTGCGAGCGCTGGGATGCTTCTTCGAGACCGAAGGCGGGGTGATGCTCACGCCCGATGGCGTGCAGGCCCTCCGGGAGGGGAAGACCATCCGCGTGGCGTCGCCAGTCGCCGGGGAGGTGACCGACGACCTGGCGCGCGAGATCGTGGGCCGCTGGTGCAGCGAGCACAACATGGGATTCGACCCCTCCCAGGTGCAGATCGAGGCGGCCGGTTTCGAGCACCTGAAGAACCTGCAGGCCGGCTTTCACGGCGCCTGGTTATGCTTCGCGAACTTCGAGGGTGTCGAGGCGCGCCACCTGGGGGTGGAGGCGACCTTCATCTCCAGCACCGACGTCGGCCTGCCCAACTTCTCCGCCCTGGAACTGTTCACCGGGGAATCCTTCCAGCGCGAGTACCCCGAGGTGGTCAGCGAGTTCACGCGCATCCTTTCCGAGGGCGCGGAACTGTGTCGGGAGGATCCGGAATCGGCGGCACGGATCTGGTACCGCCATACGGGGGACGAGCGCAGCGAACTGATGGACGCGATCGTGCGGGACACCTGCCGCCGCCTGGTGGCCCCGGTCATCGCCGACCCGGAACGCTGGCGCGAGATGTGGCGCCAGTTCGACCGCATGGGGCTGTCGCAGGTTGACAGGGCCGGCTTCGACGCCCTCTACGAGCCGTACTGAGACCCGGGAATGCCACGCGGGCGGGTCAGAAGGCGGACAGGCCCGTGGCTTCCATCAGGCGGTAGCGCCAGTACCGCCAGGTCGAGTCGTCGGCGAAGGCCTCGAAGGGCAGGCTGTGCAGGGCCTGCCGTCCGTTTCCCCAGCGTGTCTCGAAGAACCGGGTGGCATCGAGCATCGCCGGGTGATCGTCATCGGCCCGCCACTCGACGTTGGTCTCGAGGTTGTAGTTGTCGAGGTTGCGACGGGTGAAATTGGCCGAGCCGAGCAGCAGGGTGGCTCGCCCGCCGGTCTCGCGGTGCAGCAGGATCTTGCTGTGACACTGCTCGCCTTCGGTGTGGCACCAGCGCACCGGGATGCCGGCCCGGTGCAGTTCCATTCCCACCGGCCGGTTGGGAATGCCGTCCTTCTCGCGACCGAAGGCATCGCGGTTGGCGTCGAGCAGGACCCGCAACTTTACGCCTCGCCCGTGTGCGGCGACCAGCGCCTCGATCACCCCGCGATGGGAAAGATAGAACATCGCCAGGTCCAGCATCTCGCCGCGGCGGGCCGACCCGATGCGTTCGATCAGCGCGTCGCGGATGGCGGCCTCGGTGAGGACCCGCAGTTCGCCTTCCCCGTCGTCCTCTACGGGCGGGGCGGGGCTGGTCGTCGGCAGTGAGACCTCGAGGGGCTCGACGCCGGACATCCTCGCGACGGCCGTCTCCGTGTCCAGCAGGTCGGGCACAGCCGGACCGGAAAAACGCAGCGCCACGTTGCCGTGCCGACTGCTGGCGTCGTGCGGGTTCGCCGAGGTCACCAGGCCGACCCAGCGGCCGTCATGGTCGGCGATCACCGTCTTGCGATGATTGGCCTTGACGTTGAGCAGCCGCATCAGGCTGGCCAGCGAGACCTTGCCGTCGCCCAGCGGGTTGGGCAGCCAGCCGTTGCCCGGCTCGGGCTCCATCCAGCGGCAGCACAGTCGCCACAGGCCGGACCACAGCGGATTGGGATCCCGCAGGCGAGTCAGGTCGGTAAGGACGACCTCGATCCCCGCCGCGTCGAGGGCTGCGAGGTGGTCGGGGGCGTGGCTGCCGTAGACGGAGTTGACCGGGTCGGTGATCAGCAGGATGTCCAGGTCCGGGCGCGCGGCCTTGCGTTCCAGCAGTGCCTCCGTGAGTTCCCGGGACAGGGGGCGGTGGTCGTTGCCCGTCTCGCCGGCGAAATCGTTGAACAGGAACATGTCGAGTACGAGAACGTGCTCGGCACCCCGTACCAGCCGGAGGATCTCGTCGAAGATTGCCTGGTCTGTTCGCCGTTCGCCGTCGATCGCGGTGTAGGTCACGTCGGTGAGAAAGGCCACGTCCTCCGCTGGCATCCAGGCGGTGGCCGTGTCCAGCCCCGCGGGCAGCGGCTTGTGCACATGCCAAGCGCCCATGGCCGCCCAGGCCAGCAGGATGAGCAGCAGGAGTGTCCAGAGAACGGGTTTGGGGCGCAGGCGCATCGGAATTCCGGGATGGGTTCTATCCAACCGATGCTACTGCGGCTGGCTTCCTGCCGCCAGTGCAACGGGCGGTCGTCCGGCGTCATCGCTCCGGCCCGGTGATGTAGCGATGGGAGCAAATCAGTCAATCAAACAACGATAGGAACATCCTATTGTTTTTGTTTGTAAAACCAATTTGCAGCTATCGCATCCGTCGCCTAAGTTCGAGAGTCGAGTGGCGGCCTTCTTTCCCCGTTTCCGAGGCGGAACACCACGCTATCAGCAGGGTTCCCCGGAACTGGTCCGAGGACGGTCCCACCGATGACGACAAGAACCTCTAGGAGATGACGATGGGCGAAAACACGGCAGGAAAGTGTCCGGTCATGCACGGTAGCCGAACCCGGATGGGCGGCGGTGGCGGCGGTGCACGGGACTGGTGGCCCGAGCAGCTGAACCTCGGCATTCTGCATCAGCACGGCCCCCAGTCGAACCCGCTTGGCGCGGACTTCGACTACGCCGAGGCGTTCAAGAAACTCGACCTGCGAGCCGTCAAGCAGGATCTTGCCGACCTGATGACCGACTCCAAGGACTGGTGGCCGGCGGACTACGGTCACTACGGGCCCTTCATGATCCGCATGGCCTGGCATTCCGCCGGCACGTATCGCACGGCCGATGGTCGCGGGGGCGCGTCCACCGGCAACCAGCGCTTCGCGCCGATCAACAGCTGGCCCGACAACGCCAACCTGGACAAGGCCCGACGCCTGCTGTGGCCAGTCAAGCAGAAATACGGCAACAAGCTCTCCTGGGCGGATCTCTACATCCTCGCCGGGAACGTGGCGCTGGAGTCCATGGGCCTCGAGACCTTCGGTTTCGGCGGGGGGCGCAAGGATATCTGGGCCCCGGAAGAGGACATCTACTGGGGTGCCGAGGAGGAATGGCTGGCCACCAGCGACAAGCCTCGCAGTCGGTACTCCGGCGACCGCGAACTGGAGAGCCCGCTAGCCGCCGTGCAGATGGGGCTGATCTACGTCAACCCGGAAGGCCCGGACGGCGAACCCGACCCGCTCGCCTCGGCGCGAGACATTCGCGAGACCTTCAAGCGGATGGCGATGAACGACTACGAGACGGTGGCGCTGACTGCCGGCGGTCATACCTTCGGCAAGGTGCACGGGGCGGGTGATGCGGCACTCGTCGGGCCCGAGCCGGAGGCCGCACCCGTCGAGGAGATGGGCCTGGGCTGGAAGAGCAGCTACGGCAGCGGGAAGGGGCGCGACACCATCACCAGTGGGCTGGAGGGCTCGTGGACGCCCACCCCGGTCCAGTGGGACATGACCTATTACGACGTCCTGTTCGGCTACGACTGGGAGCTGACCAAGAGCCCGGCCGGGGCCTGGCAGTGGGTGCCCAGGAACCTGGCTGACAAGGACCACGCCCCCGATGCCGAGGATCCGAACCGCAAGGTGGGCATCATGATGACCACGGCCGACATGGCCATGCGCGAGGACCCGGAGTATCGCAAGATCTCCGAGCACTTCCACAAGAACCCGGCGGAGTTCGCCGACGCCTTCGCCCGGGCCTGGTTCAAGCTCACCCACCGCGACATGGGCCCGAAGGACTGCTATCTCGGCCCGGAAGTCCCGGAAGAGGACCTGATCTGGCAGGACCCGGTGCCGCCCGTCGACCACGTGCTGATCGACGAGCAGGATGCCGAGGAACTCAAGGCGCAGATCCTCGATGCGGGCTTAGGGGTTTCCGAGCTGGTGTACACCGCCTGGTCGTCCGCCTGTACCTACCGCGGCTCCGACAAGCGGGGCGGGGCGAATGGTGCGCGCATTCGCCTGGTCCCGCAGAAGGATTGGGCGGTCAACCAGCCAGAGCAGCTCTCCCGGGTTCTCAAGACCCTCGAGGGTATACAGAAGGAGTTCAACGACGCCCAGTACGGTGGCAAGCGGGTGTCGATGGCGGACCTGATCGTGCTTGGCGGCGCGGCGGCGATCGAGCTGGCGGCCTGGGATGCCGGCCATCCGGTAGAGGTGCCGTTCGCCCCGGGGCGCACCGACGCGACCGACGAACAGACCGACGCCGAATCCTTCGAGCCGCTCGAGCCCGAGGCCGACGGCTTCCGCAACTACCGCCGAGCGAAATTCACCGTCACCGACGAGGAAATGCTGGTCGACCGAGCCCAGCTGCTGGGTCTGACTGCCCCTGAGATGACCGTGCTGGTCGGCGGCATGCGCGTTCTGGATGCCAATTACGGCGACAGCCGGCACGGCGTGTTCACCGATGACCCCGGGGCCCTGACCAACGACTTCTTCGTCAACCTGGTCGACATGAACACCGAATGGCGGCCGAGCGCGACCGAGGAGGACGTGTACGAGGGCCGAGACCACGAGACCGGCGAGCTCAAGTGGACCGGCACCCGCGTGGACCTGATCTTCGGCTCCAACTCCCAGCTCCGAGCCCTGTCCGAGGCCTACGCCCAGGACGATGCGGGAGGGAAGTTCGTGCGGGACTTCGTGGCGGCCTGGAACAAGGTGATGAACGCCGGGCGCTGCGACCTCGACTGACACCGTCCAAAAGTGTGAATCACGACCGGGTGGATTTCCCGGATCTCCCCAACCACCGGCCTGAAAGCCGGTGGTTTCTTTTTGGGTGAGCGGACATCGCACCGAGAACCCTGATGGCATCGAGCCGGTTGCGCTCGTGGCCGGTCTTTTCCCGTTGTGACTGGGCGCGACCGGTATTGAGGGGGCAGGCATCCGGCCGGGCAGATCACGGTGTCAGCCGGCACGGCTCCGGGGCAGCGTGGGTGATCTCGCTGCGAAGACTACCCGGATGGCCGTTGGGACTCGGCGCTATCGGCACCTTGGTCGGAGGGTCGGTCTGACGACTCGACGTCCTTCGTCGGCGTGGCGGCGTTGGTCATCCGCATGACCGCATCGTCATCGTCACGGGCGCTGTCGCTCTCATCGACCTCTACGCCACCATCACGGTAATGATGCAGTTGCTTGCGCAGCTTGCGGGTGTACTTGGCCGCCTTGTAGGTCTGGTCGACGATGCGTCGCACGTGGCTCAGCTCGTCGAGACGGGCGACCATCTGCCGCACCGGCATTCGGTCGTCGGCTCCGGCACGTAGCAGCAGGGCCTTGAGCGACTGGTAGTCGTCGGCGAAATCCTTGATCGCGCGCTTGAGGCGCTTCATCGAGAATTCC
>NZ_JAWLBP010000008.1:33783-38659 GCF_041687595.1 Guyparkeria sp.
CGGTCGTCGGCTCCGGCACGTAGCAGCAGGGCCTTGAGCGACTGGTAGTCGTCGGCGAAATCCTTGATCGCGCGCTTGAGGCGCTTCATCGAGAATTCCTCGTCGTCGGGATCGGCGAGTGAGAGAACGTTGGAGGTCTCCCGGCGGAATTCCGTGAAGGCCTCGCTGATGGAGGGGTCTGTCGGTGTTGTCAGGCTGGCCTCCAGTTTGGCGATTTCCTCGACGTGCTCGGCGATGTCGCCGTAGTAGCGACTGATCCGCATGGCCAGCGGAAAGCCCTCGGCGATCGAAGAAGGCATCTCGCCGTACTGGGCACGGTTGCTGAATTCCGCGGTGGCGAGGATCAGCCGCTCCACGATCAGGCGATCCCGGTGAAGGCGGTCGAGGGCGGCCGCCCCCTCGACGCTGACGACGTCGCGCGCCCCGCGCCGGGCGATATCCCCGATCCGCTGGAGTTCCATGTTCAGGGCGTCCAGGGCCAGGTCCGGAGTGGAGGCAATGTGTCGGTCGAGATGGCGTGGACGCCCCTCGTCCTCCTCGGCGGTGCGAAAGCGGGTCTCCAGGAACTTCACCAGGCGTGGCGTGGCGGGCCAGAAGATCGCCGTGCCCAGCAACTTGGTGAGGGTGTGGAATATCGCCAGCGAAGTGGCCGGCCCGGGTTCGAGGCGCAGCAAGGCCGCCGTATGGGCGACCAGCCACAACAGCACGGGCAGCATGATGAAGGCCACGACGCCGACCACCACGTTGAACAGCACGTGGGCCATGGCGGCGCGCCGGGCGGCCGAGGTGGCGCCGATGACGGCGAACAGGGCGGTGGAGGTGGTGCCGACGTTGGCGCCGATGACCATCGCCGCGGCCGAGGTGAGCGGAATCACCCCGGTGCCGGCGGCGGTCAGGGTGATGGCGAGCGAGGCGCTCGACGAGTTCATCACCACGGTCATCACCACGCCGATGGCGACGAACATCAGCAAGCTCAAGACGCCGCTTCCGGTGTATTCGGCGAGCTCGAACCCTTCGCCGAAGTCCCCGAAGCTACCCTTGAGCACGTCCAGGCCGAGGAAGAAGATGCCGAAGCCGGTCAGTGCGTCACCCAGGTAGGCTCGGCGCTTGCCCTGGCCCGTGATGCGCAACAGCATGCCGATGGCGACCGCGGGCAGGGCCAGCGCCTGCAGGTCGACCTTGAAGCCGACGATCGCCACCAGCCAGGAGGTGGCGGTGGTGCCGATGTTGCTGCCGATGATCACGCCGACGGCCTGGAACAGCGTCAACAGGCCGGCGTTGACGAAGCCCACCGTGGCGAAGATCACCGCCGAGGAGGACTGCACCACGGCGGTGATGCCGATGCCGGAGAGAATGCCGCGTGGGGTGGTCGCGGTCCCCCGGGCGAGGATCTCCCGCAGGGCGTCGCCGGCGGCCACCTTGAGTCCGTCTGTCATCAGGCGCATTCCCAGCAGGAACAGGCCGATGCCGCCGAGGAAGGTGAGGGTCAGGCTGATGTTCATTGCAGCAAGTCTAGGTCGGGCGGGCTGCGAGTGCGAGGGCCGGAGTCTGTTGCCGGCGCCGCTGGGCGGCGAGCGGAGGGCGTGGGCTGAGTCGACATCCTGCTAGAATCGCCGCTCGTTCCATTCGAGGTGGGAAGACCATGCGATCTCGTTTCACCCTGCCGGCGCTCCTTCTCGGCGTGACCGGACTGTCGGCGGGCCTGCTGGGCTGCAAGGCCTCGGTCGAGGCCGAGCTGAACGTCACGGATCTGCGGGAACAGGTAACGCGCCCCCTCATCGCCTCGGCGCATGTCCACGTCGACGGTTGCGAGCGCATCTCCGGGGGCTCCGAGGAGCCGGGTTCGCTGGACTGGACGCAGTGGGTACTCTCCGGCGTGTTCCCGGACACCCGCTACCGCTCCTGCGACTCAAAAGCCGAGGGCGGGGTGGCGTTCTTCCGCAACATGGTACTGATCGACGGCGCGCCTGACGAGGCGCTGACCGGCCTGTCACATGTCAACATCAAGGTCGGCGAGCAACACCTGGGAATCGGCATCCCGCCGCTGGTCCAGGAGCACATCGAACGGGTGCGGGGCCAGGTGGGCAACCGGTCTGAACCGGCTATCAGCACGGCGCTGGTGCTGATCAACGACAGCGATTCGGCGTTCGACTACCGGGTGGCCGAAGGTCTCGAGGGAGACGAGTTGCGTTTCGGCCCCTCCGTCCGTCTCGAAGCCGGGAAGCGGTCCCGCGTCGAGCTGCCGGAGGCGTTCGCTACCCGCGTACTGGAGCAGGGTCGGGCCACGGCGCTGCGCTTCGAGGATCCGGCGTCAGGGACGCACTGAGCGAAACCGCCTCCCGGCGAGGCCCGGTTCCTGTCGTAAACCGGGACCGACAACCGTAAGGGCCTGAAGGCGTACGGGATGCCGGTGGTGTGGTACAGGTGCGGCGCAGGCCCTGTCCGATGGCGTGGATGGGGCACAAGAAAAGGCCCTTGCCGTGGCGGCAAGGGCCTTTCGCGTTTCGAGCCTTCGGGCCCGGCCACGCGGATGACTAGGTCATCCGCGCCCGTACCGGGTCAGAAGTGCATGGTCAGGCTGACGCTGCCACGGTGCTCGTCGTAGTCGTCGTTGGCCAGCGTGCCGTCGTAGTTGACCGATACGGTCATCGGCTGGCCCCAGCCCGTGAAGCCGGCATCCAGGCCGACGCCGGCGCGGACGTAGTTGTCGTCGCGAGCGTCGATCGGCGTGGAGAACGGGATGGTGCCGCCGGTGAAGTTGGTCCCCACCATGGTGCCGTCATCCTCCATCTCCTTGACCCAGTGGACGCGGGCGTTCGGCTGGATGAAGCCACCGTTGTCGAGGGCGATCGGCAGGGCGACCTGGCCGCCGAGCCAGAGGGTGCGCGACTGGAAGTCCATGTCCTCGACCGACATCGAGAGCACGCCGGCGCCGGTTTCCTCGTAGCCGTCGACCTCCAGGTCGATGTACTGGAAGCGGGCGCTCGGACCGGCGATGAAGCGACCGATCTCGAAATTGTAGCCGCCGTCGATGGTGAAGCTGCCCTGCTTGCCATCGGTGCTGCTTTCGGCCAGTTCGTTGTAGGAGCCGAAGGCGATGCGGCGATCGTTGTCGTAGTCCAGCCAGGAGTAGCCGACCACGGCGTCGACGAACGGACCGGTCACGCCGCCGTAGGAGCCGTAGAGCATCGCGGTGTAGCCATCGACATCCAGGTCGCCGCGGTTGTCGTTGATGCTGCCTTCGTTGGCGCCGTAGCCGACCGCCGCGCCGACGCGTGCCTTGTCCGCGACGCGGTAGTCGCCACCACCGGTGAGGGCGTAGCCGTTGTAGTCCGCGCCGGCGCCGCTGGTGGTGTCGTCGATGTCACCGGTGGAGACCGAGCCGGAGAAGAACAGCGAGAAGCGCTCGGTAATCTCCATGCTGTTGGTCCCGCCGGTGCCTGCCATCAGCCCGGCCAGGCCCTGGGCGGACGAGTCGGAGGACGCCAGGCGGACGGCACTGATGTCCTCGACCGACGTGGCGCTGGCGTTCATGTTGCTGCCGGTGGTGCCCGCCGGCATGACCAGGCGACCGTTGTTGAGGTGCTTGAGCACCATCTCGACCTGGTCACGCCCCATCAGGAAGGCCTGGGTGCCGAAATTGCGCAGGTAGCTGGTACCGGCGCGTTCGAGTGCGGCCTGCTTCTCGGCGAGGGTGCCAAGGCCATTGATCTCGGCGATGACGTTCGCGAACTCCGGATCGGCGTTCATGAACACGATCTCGCTGCTGTCGAGCGACGAGGCCACCGCGAACTGGTAGTCCGAGCCGGCGGCTTCCACGATCGGCTTGAACAGCGGGATGAAGCGCATGGTGAACTGGCCATCGAGGATGCCGACGTCGATCGGGAAGTTCATGTTGACGTTCGACATGTCCTCGATCTCACCCTCATAGGTGCCGACGAACGAGTCGCCGAGTTCGGCCTTCGCATCGGCAATGCGCTGGTCCACCTCGGCCTGCGTAAGCGTGTCGCCGTTCTCGTCCAGCCAGGTGTCGCTGCCGGGGGCCTTCCAGACCAGCAGATCATCCTCGGAGGCGGTGTCGGTATCCTCGATGAACAGACCGGTCGGAACCTGGCTGCGATCGAGGATTGCGTCACCTACGATGCGGTAGTAGTCCGGGGCGAGCTCTTGAGTGATGTCCGCGAAGGTTACGCTATCGTCGTTGACGGTAACGGTGAGTTCGTCAGCGTGGGCCTCGTCCGTATTGAAATAGCCGACCTCGGTTTCATCTCGAGCACACCCGCTTCCGAACAGGCCGCAGGGGACGTTGGCGCGGGTTCGCAGGTCGCCTTCTTCCGTGATTCCCACAGGCAGGTCGGACTGGCTGGCCGGGGTGAAGTTTTCCCCCGTGCCCGTGCCCACTACGACCTTGAAACCCGTGATCCGCGCACCGGTCAGGTTGGTGACCTTGCCGATGTTGTTGTACACGGTGGGGTTCGGGTCGGTGGTGGCGGCAGTCGTGAAGACGGCGTCGAAGGCACCCGTTCCGGTGAAGTTCGTCTTGTAGCGCTTGCTGGAGCGTGGCGGGGCGGCACAATCGACGTCGCGGCTGGACATGAGGCAGTTGGGAGACGTGGCGCCGCCGCCGATGATCCCATCCGTCGGATCGTAGTTGCTCGGCTCGGGCGTGACGGCCTTGATCCCCGGTTCCATGAGGCCATCGTCTTCATCGACCAGGAAATAGCCATCACCAGTGGAGTAGTCGAGGTTGAGAATTTCGTCCGCTGAGACCTGTGCCCCCCATGCGGCGCAACTTATGGCCACGAACGTGGAAATGGTGGTGCGACGAAATCGATTCATTGTCTTCATAGTCCTTCCCCTTGGTCCGAATCGGAGG
>NZ_JAWLBP010000008.1:38759-41394 GCF_041687595.1 Guyparkeria sp.
GCAGTGTAGGTCCCGAACTGCGACCAGGAGCCGAAGCCCTGCACGCGGAACTGCTGCCGGGCGGCGAACCACAGCCCGGCGCCGAGGATCACGCCGAGCATGGCCACGACGCCGAAGGTTGCGAGCGCCAGTTTCGGATCGGCGGCAAGGCGCAGCGACTCGGCGGCGGGTCCGACGAAGCTCAGCGACTGGGTGCCCGTGCCGCGCGGAGGATCGAAGGCCAGCGCCGCCTCGTTCATCAGTGCCTGGCCGGTCGACGAGCCGGTCCACAACCAGCCCAGCACGATGATCATGCCGATACCGATACCCCCGGCGAGGTCGGCGGGTCGCATGCGACGCGCGTGGTCAAGCCGCCACAGCCAGACGAACAGGCCGGTGGCCAGCAGGCTCGCCATCACGGGTCTGAGGTAGGCGTGATCCAGGGATGTGATCCCGGCGGCGATACCGCCGGCATCCTGGTGGTCGATGCCGAGCGAGGCCAGGCTGAGCCCGGGCCAGGCCAGCCCCTGGTCGATGAACAGCCGGGCAGTGGGCCAGTTGAGCAGCACGAGGGCCGTCAGGCCGACGACCGCGTAGGCCCACAGCGACTTGAGGTCGCCCTGGCCGATGTTGACCAGCGTCTTGGTGGTGCAGCCGCCGGCCAGCACCATGCCAATGCCGAACATCGTCCCGCCCAGCAGGTAGCGCAACCAGGGGAAGTCCGCCGCGCGGTAGTTGACGCGTGTCTGGTCGAGATCTATCGCCCCGAGCAACTCGAACGCGCCGACGGCGGCGATCGCCACGGCGATCGACAGCAGCCAGGCGCGCATGCGCCCCATGTCACCGGTCAGGACCCAGTCGGAGACCGCGCCCATGTTGCAATAGCGCGTGGCCGCGGCCACCAGGCCGAACAGCAGCCCGATGCCGAGCGCGCCGGCGAGGATCAGCAGCCACGGGTTGTCGACAGTCGCCAGGGTCATGCTTGATCGAGTACCGGGTGAGATGCATGGAGTCCTTTCATGGTACGGGCAAACACGCGTCAGCGCCGCCATTCCGGGCCCAAAACGTTGTGATCGGGACATAAGCCGCCGGAGGGGCGGGTCGATGGCACGAGTGGTTTTAATGTGACCACATCGAAATGGATGTTCAGTATATTTCGATGCTGTGGCTAATCAACTGGTCCATACTTCGCGGCCTTTGGGCACAAGCCCGCGCAACGACCAACGGGAGGAGTGGATGAGTCTGCTGATCAACGGTGAATTGCACACCGACTGGTTCGAGTCTGAGTCCGAGGGTGGCGAGTTCGTCCGCAAGGACTCGATGTTCCGCCACTGGATCACGCCGGACGGCTCACCGGGGCCGAGCGGCGAGGGCGGCTTTCCCGCCGAGGCCGGTCGCTACCACCTGTATGTGTCCCATGCCTGCCCCTGGGCCCACCGGACCTTGATCTTCCGTGCCCTCAAGGGACTGGAGGACCTGATCACGGTGGACGTGGTGCACCCGCACATGGGGGCCGAGGGCTGGCACTTCGGCGAGTTCCCCGGCGCCACGCCGGACAGCCAGATGGGCGCCCATCACCTGCATCAGCTCTACACCCGGGCCGACCCTCGGGTCAGCGGTATCGTCACCGTGCCGGTGCTCTGGGACAAGCAGCGCCAGACCATCGTCAACAACGAGTCCTCCGAGATCATCCGCATGTTCAACTCGGCCTTCGACGGGCTGACGGGCAACCGGGACGACTACTATCCCGAGTCGCTGCGCGAGGAGATCGAGGCGATCAATGCCCCAATCTACGAGAACGTCAACAACGGCGTCTACCGCACCGGGTTCGCCACGACGCAGGATGCCTACGAGACCGCGTTCGATCGCCTGTTCGAGACGCTCGACGACCTGGAGGCACGTCTGGGTCGCCAGCGTTACCTCGCCGGCGACCGGGTCACGGAGGCCGACTGGCGGCTGTTCACCACGCTGGTGCGCTTCGACCCGGTCTATCACGGCCACTTCAAGTGCAACCGGAACCGGCTTGTGGACTTCCCCAATCTGTGGGCATTCACCCGCGAGCTGTACCAGTGGCCCGGGGTGGCCGAGACCGTGCGGCTCGATCACATCAAGCACCACTATTACGTCAGCCACGACTGGATCAACCCGACCGGCATCGTGCCCAAGGGCCCCGAGATCGATTTCCAAGCCCCGCACGGGCGGGAGGTGAGCCGATGAGCATCGTCATCCGAACCGCGACCGTCATGCAGGAAGGGGCGGGTGCCCGGGTCAAGCGGCTCATGCCACTGCCCGAGTTCATGAACTTCGACCCGTTCGTCATGTTCGACCACTTCGAGCTTGCCCCCGGAACCGGCTTTCCCGAGCACCCGCACCGCGGTTTCGAGGCGGTGACGTATCTCTTCGAGGGGGAGATCGAGCATCGTGACAACCTGGGTAATGTCTCCCGGGTCGGGCCGGGCGGTGCGCAGCGCTTCACCGCCGGGTCGGGGTTGGTGCACTCGGAGATGCCGTCCGTGGACACGTCGACCGCCGGCATCCAGCTCTGGGTGAACCTGCCGCGACGCCTCAAGGGCATCGAACCCTCCTACGAGGAGGCACCCGCCGACACGATTCCGGAAATCGGCTTCCACGGCGGGCGCGAGCGCCGCATCGCCGG
>NZ_JAWLBP010000008.1:41494-44818 GCF_041687595.1 Guyparkeria sp.
GTTCGATATCACGCTGCCGTCGGACATCGACATGGTGATGCTCTCGCTGGAGGAGGGGATGGAAATGGCGCTTCCGCTGCTGTTCCTCCTCGCCCTGTTCCTGTACCTGGCTGATCGCCGCTCCCCCGATGCGCAAGCCCGACCCGGTTGACTGGCGCTGCGGGATCCTCGACGTTCTCGAGGCCGCGGCACTGCACGGTCACCATGCCGAGATTCGTCTCGACGGTCGTTGGCGACGCGTCCGGGTTCTCGATGTGTTGAGTGAAGGCGGCGATGACTGGCTGCTCACGGATGACGGCCAGCGCATCGCGGTCCGCTCGATCGAGATGGCCCGTCCCGTGCCGGCCTGAAGTCGGCGTGAAGGAACGAGAACACGCAAAAAAACGGGGCATCGAGCCCCGTTTTCCGTTGGTTGCTACCGGCCCGGTCCGGGCGGGAATGACGAACCGGCCTTACATGCCTTCGAACAGGATGAACGTCCGGTTCATGTTGGTCCGGTGCCAGCTGTCGTAGTGCTCGAGGTGCTTGAACCGCTCCACGTCCTCGTTGGCATCGAGCACGTCGCTCATGGCCTCGAAGTTGCGTGCTGCTTCACCGACGGTGTTCACCAGGAAGTCGTAGTAGTCACCGGAATCGCGACGGGCACGCTCCATGTCGCTGACCCGGCCGTGACCCGGCACGACATGCGCGGGATCGATCGCCTCGAGTCGGGCGAAGGCCTCCAGGCCGTTCTGCGGGTTCGACCAGGGGTGGATGCCCAGCATGCGGTCGACGTAGACGAGATCACCCGTGAATACCACGTCGGCGGCCGGCAGGTAGGCCATCGCATCACCGGGGAAGTGGGCGTCGGTCAGCGAGAGCTCGATCTCGGTGCCGCCCAGCGTGATGCTCGCGGTGTCACCTTCCAGCACGCGCTTGGCATAGCCCGGCTGCGTGCCCTCGAAGCGGTCTTCCAGTGCGTCGGGCAGGCGACCCTCCATGTGCTGGTCGGCGAATTCCTTCTGCGACTCGACGGTCTTCTCGAAGGCGATGACCTCCGCGCCCTGTTGCTGGAAGTAGTCGTTGCCTAGCCAGCGGTGGTCCTGCACGCCGATGTTGACCACCCAGCGGACGGGCTGGTCGCTGACCTCGGCCACGGCACGCTCGATGTACGGCCCGCTGAATGCGCCGGGGCCGGCGTCGATCAGGATCACGCCCTCGTCGGTGGCAATGACGCCGTAGTTGGCGTTCATGCCGTGGTTCTCGTAGGTGCGGGCGTCGGTGGGACCGATGATGGCGTAGACGTTGTCGTTGACGTGCTCGGCTTCCGGCTCGTAGGTTTCCGCATTGCCGGCCAATACGGGCTGGAACAGGGACGCGGCAAGCAGGCCGGTCATGGCAGAACGAAGAAGCATGGATGGTGTCTCCTGCATGGGATGTGCGGGGCAGTATACATCTGTTTTCCCATATACGAAGCCGTCGCGTTTTCCAGCCGAAGGGCGTCGGCCGAACTGCTAAGCTCTTTCGAGAACCTCTGACCCGTTTCCCCGGGGTCGCTTCACTCGTCTCGAGTCGGGTGGAGGTCGGGCTCGCAGGCCCAGGCCAGATGGCGATTCGAGCGGGGGTTCCGGCGGGTTTTGCGCAATCAGGGAGAAGGCACTCGATGCAGTATGTCAGGCGGTTTTCGGAGCTCGGGATGGACGACGTCGCCAGCGTGGGCGGCAAGAATGCCTCGCTCGGCGAGATGGTCGCGAAACTCGGGGATCGTGGCGTGCAGGTGCCGGACGGATTTGCGACCACGGCAGATGCGTACCGGCACTATATCCGCCACAACGACCTGGACGAGCGCATCCGCGAGACCCTCGCGGGCCTGGACACCGACGACGTGGCCGCGCTGGAAAAGGCGGGTCGCCAGATCCGGGAGTGGGTCAGTGGCGGCGAGATTCCGGACGACCTGGCCGAGGAAATCGTGGCGGCCTACCACGAACTGGGTGAGGAGTACGGCGAGAACCCGGACGTCGCGGTGCGCAGTTCGGCCACCGCGGAGGATCTGCCCACCGCCTCGTTCGCCGGTCAGCAGGAGAGCTATCTCAACATCTCCGGCGAACAGGCCCTGCTCGAGAGCATCCGTCACGTCTTCGCCTCGTTGTTCACGGACCGCGCGATTTCTTACCGGGTCCATCAGGGTTTCGACCACATGGCCGTGGCGCTCTCGGCCGGGGTGCAGAAGATGGTGCGGGCGGATCTCGCGTCCTCGGGGGTGATATTCAGCATCGACACCGAGTCGGGATTTCCCGATGCGGTATTCATCACAGCCGCCTACGGCCTCGGGGAGAACGTGGTCCAGGGGGCGGTCAATCCCGACGAGTTCTACGTCTTCAAGCCCACGCTCGAGGGCGATTTACGTCCGATCATCTCGCGCCAGCTGGGCGAGAAGGCGATCCGCATGATCTACACGGACGATGCCCGCCTGGGCTCATCCACCCGCAACGTCGAGGTGCCGGTCGAGGAGCGCCGCCGTTTCGCCATCACCGACGACGAGGTGCTGACGCTCGCACGCTTCGCCGTGGAAATCGAGAAGCATTACACGGAGCAGGCCGGCGAGAGCCGTCCCATGGACATCGAGTGGGCCAAGGATGGCCAGTCCGGCGAGCTGTTCATCCTGCAGGCACGCCCCGAGACCGTCCATTCGCAGCGCGAGGCGGCCACCCATGCCACCTATCGCCTCGAGGAACGCGGCGAGGTGCTGGTCGAGGGCAAGAGTGTCGGCGAACGGATTGCCAGCGGGCGGGCGCGGATCATCGCCTCGTCGGCCGACATGGGGGCACTCGACGACGGCGACATCCTGGTCACCGACATGACCGATCCTGACTGGGAGCCGATCATGAAACGGGCCGGGGCCATCGTCACCAACCGGGGTGGGCGGACCTGCCACGCGGCGATCATCGCCCGCGAACTCGGCATCCCGGCGATCGTCGGTTGCGGCGATGCCACCGAGCGTGTGCCGGACGGCGAGGTGGTGACCGTCTCCTGCGCCGAAGGCAGCACCGGGTACGTCTACCGAGAGCAATTGCCCTTTACCGTCGAGCGGCTGGACGCGGGATCGCTGGAAAAGCCGCGCACGGACCTGATGATCAACCTCGGCAATCCCGAGCAGGCATTTCGACTGTCGTTCCTGCCGGCGGCCGGGGTGGGTCTGGCCCGCCTGGAATTCATCATCAACAACCGCATCGGCATTCATCCCAGGGCCCTGCTCGAATACGAGAAGCTGGATGCCGAGACCCAGGCGACGATCGACGAGCGCACCGCCGGGTTCGACGACCGGCGCGAGTTCTACGTGCGCCG
>NZ_JAWLBP010000009.1:0-14054 GCF_041687595.1 Guyparkeria sp.
TGAGCCGGCCGGTCTTGCTCGGCCGATTCGACGGGGAATTGGCCGACTGCCGCCCCATCAGAATGGACGCCTGTGGAGGGCGGGCTGAAAGGCGCCCCCTTAACCGAAGAACGATATGGCGCGCGGGGAAAAATATTTCTATGCAAACCCTATACAGTGCTTATACACTCAATGTCGTTACTGCCCGACCCGGAGAACCCGAGTGACCCAGACCGCCCCCTTCACCCCAACCCACGACCGCCCCCTCGAGATTGCCGTCGTCGGCTCCGGCATCGCCGGAATCGGCACCGCGTGGCTGCTGGGGCGCCATCACCGGGTCACCCTGTTCGAGAAGAACGATTATCTCGGGGGGCACACCCACACCCACCGCCTGGACGACGGCATGGGCGGAGAGATCCCGGTGGACAGCGGCTTCATCGTCTGCAACCGGCCCAACTACCCGCACCTGTTCGGGCTGTTCGAGACGCTCGGGGTCGAGACGAAGGCCACCGACATGTCCTTCGGCATGAGCATGGACCGCGGCCGACTGGAGTACAGCGGCGACAACCTGAATACCCTGTTCTCCCAGCGGCGCAACCTGCTCCGCCCCGGCTTTTTGCGGATGGTGGCCGAGATCCTGCGCTTCAACCGGCTGGGCAAGGCCGCCCTGCGTAACGCGGGGGCGACTGCGTCTACACTCGACGACATGCCGCTGGGCCAATTCCTCTCCGCCAACAGGTTCCCCCCCCGCCTGCGGGACGACTATCTGCTGCCCATGGCCGCCGCGATCTGGTCCTGCCCGACCCGGCAGATGCTCGACTTTCCGGCCAGAAGCTTCCTGCAGTTCTTCGACAACCACGGCCTGATGAACGTGCAGGACCGCCCGCAGTGGGAGACGGTCGCGGGCGGCTCGCGCGTATACATCGACCGGATACTGGAAGCAGGGACATTCGAGGCACTGACCTCCCGCCCGGTCACGCGCATCGAGCGTCGCGAGGACGGCATCCACCTGCCCGAGCACGGCAGACGCTTCGATGCGGTGGTGTCCGCCGCGCACGCCGACGAGACGCTGGCGATGCTCGCCGATGCGGACGAGCGGGAACGCGACACGCTCGGCGCCTTCCGCTTCCAGGAAAACCGCGCCTACCTGCATCGGGACACCCGGCTGATGCCGACGCGACGCCAGGTCTGGTCGAGCTGGAACTACCTGGGTCGCCGCGAAGCCGACGGCGGCCGCGCCGTAGCGGTGACCTACTGGATGAACCGGCTGCAGAAACTCGAATCCCGTCACGAATGGCTGGTCACGCTCAACCCCTTCGAGCCGCCGCGCGACGAGCTGGTGGAGGGGGAGTTCACCTATCACCACCCGGTCTTCGACGCCCGCACGGTGGCCGCGCAGGCCGAGATCACGGCACTGCAGGGGCACCGCGGGATGTACTACGCCGGTGCCTGGACGGGCTACGGCTTCCACGAGGACGGGCTGGCCTCCGCGGTGGCCGTGGCCCGGCGTCTGGGCGCCGACATCCCCTGGGAACGCGGGGCCCGGGAGGCCGCATGACCTCCGCGCTCTACCAGGGCCACGTGATGCACCAGCGACTGAGCGGTCCGCGTTACCGATTTCGCTACCGGGTGTTCTCGCTGCTGATCGACCTGGACGACCTCGAGGCCGGCTTCCCCGGTCGTCGCCTGCTTTCGCACAATCGCTTCAACCTGTTCTCGGTGCACGACCGCGACCACGGTCCACGCCGCGACATGCCGCTGCGCGGCTGGATCACGGCGACGGCGCGCGCGCACGGCATCGATCTCGACGGCGGGCGCATCCTCGTGTCGGCCTACCCGCGCCTGCTCGGCTACCAGTTCAACCCGCTGACGGTCTGGTACTGCCATGACCGCAACGGCCATCTCGTGGCGATCGACTGCGAGGTGAGCAACACCTTCGGCCAGCATCACCACTACTTCCTGCACGATAGCGGGCGCCCGCTCGAAACACCCTTTCGCACCCAGTCCGACAAGGTCTTCCACGTCTCGCCGTTCCTGCCGATGAACATGCGCTACCACTTCCGCCTCAACCTCCCCGGCGAGCGGCTCGTGGTGGCAATCCGCGAGACGGAGATCGGCGAGGACGGCGAGGTCGACACGCTGGTGGCCACGCATACCGCCAGACGCCGCGCTCTGACCGACCGGCGCCTGCTCGCCGAGTCCCTGCGCGTCCCGTTTCTCACTTTCAAGGTGATCGGCCTGATCCACTGGCAGGCCCTGAAGGTTTGGCTCAAGGGCGGGCGATTCCACAAGAGCCCGCCGCTACCCGAATCGGAGGTCAGCCCATGTCCCTCGTCCCGACACAGAACCTGAACCGCGCGGCCACCGGCGCCGCGCCGACAGACGCCCTGCCCCTGTCCGCCCGCTGGGTGAATCACTTTCTCTCCGGCATCCGCATCGGCCGGGTCCGGGTGACCACCGACGACGGCGGCGAGGCCGAGTTCGTCGGTGCCGACCGTCCCGAGCTCTCGGCCCACTGGCACCTGCATCACCCGGCTCGCCTGTTCTCGCGCATCGCGCGACTGGGCGACATCGGCATTGCCGAGGGCTTTATTGCCGGCGACTTCTCGACCGACGACCTGACCACCCTGCTGGAAATCGGCGCGCGCAACTTCGAGCTGATGGCCCACGACCTGCGACCCGGCTTCTGGGCCCGGCTGGCCCACCGCTTCCAGCACGCCCTGCGGGCCAACCACCGGCGCGGCAGCCGCCGGAACATCGCGTCCCACTACGACCTGGGCAACGACTTCTATCGCCTGTGGCTCGACGACTCGATGACCTATTCGGCGGCGATCTTCGACGAACCCGACGAGTCGCTGGCAACCGCCCACCAGCGCAAGTACGACCGGCTGCTCGATGGCCTTCAGGCCAAAGCAGGCGACCGCATCCTGGAGATCGGCTGCGGCTGGGGCGGGCTGGCCGAGCGCGCGGGCCGGCGGGGTCTGGCGGTCGACGGGCTGACCCTGTCGATCGAGCAACTGGTCTGGGCACGCGAGCGTCTGGAGAACGCCGGGCTGGCCGACCGTGCCCGGCTGCACCTGACCGACTACCGCGACCAGACCGGCCAGTTCGATCACATCGTCTCGATCGAGATGTTCGAGGCGGTGGGCGAGCGCTACTGGCCCACCTACTTCCAGGCCGTGCACGACCGCCTGAAACCCGGTGGCCGGGCGGCCATCCAGGTGATCACCATCGAGGAGGATGCCTTCGAGTCCTATCGCCGCGAGCCGGACTTCATCCAGCTCTACATCTTTCCCGGCGGCATGCTCCCGTCGATCGATCGCTTCCATGCCAACGCCGAGGCAGCGGGACTCGCCGTGCACGAGACCGCCTTCTTCGGCCACGACTACGCCCGCACGCTGGCTCGCTGGCTCGCGCGTTTCGACGCAGCCGAGGACGAACTCGAGCACATGGGATTCGACCACGCCTTCCGCCAGACCTGGCGTTACTACCTCGCCTACTGCCAGGCGGGATTCCTGAACGGACGGATCAACGTCGCCCAGGTGATACTGGAAAGACCGGCCGAGACCCCGTGACCCAGACCGGTTCACTCCCGCTGCGGCAGGTGCTCGCCTACGGCGCCCCAGGCCTGCCGCTGGCGCTGATGGGCATCCCGCTCTACGTCTACCTGCCGCCGTTCTACGCCAACGAGCTGGGACTGGGACTCGCGGCGGTGGGACTTGCCTTGATGCTCACCCGCTTCTGGGACGTGATCACCGACCCGCTGGTCGGGTTTCTTTCCGACCGCATTCCCGGCCGACACCGGCGCAAGGTGCTGATGGCCGCCGGCATCCCGCTGCTGGTCGTCTCCCTGTGGTTCCTGCTGCGCCCCGGCGAGGGCGTAGGGCTTTGGCACCTGTATCTCTGGGGGCTCATCGCCTTCCTCGGCTGGACGCTGATCCAGATCCCCTACACCAGCCTGGGCGCGGAGGCCGACCCGACCCCGCACGGGCGCACCCGGCTGGCCGCCAGCCGCGAAGGACTGGCCCTCGTCGGCACGGTGCTGGCCGCCTCGATGCCGGTCCTGCTGGGCAGCGAGGCGCCCGCCGACGTCCTCGGGGCAGTCTTCTGGCTGATGGCCATCCTGCTGCCGCTGTCCTTCCTGATCATGGGGGCGGGCATGCCGGAACCGACCAGGCACCGCCCCGTGGCCGACTGGCACCACGGCTGGCCTCTGCTGAAACACAATCGCCACCTGCGCGGTCTGCTGGGCGGCTACTTTCTTAACAACCTGGCCAACGGCATTCCCGCCGCGCTGTTCCTGATGTTCGTCGCCGATCGACTGGGCGCGGAGAACTGGCTCGGCACCCTGCTGCTGCTCTACTTCGGCGCCGGCATCGCCGCCCTGCCCGCCTGGACGTGGGCGGCGCGGCGCGTCGGCAAGCGCCGCGCCTGGGGCGCATCCATCCTGCTGGCCGCGGGCAGCTTCGCCTTCGCCCCGCTGCTCGGCCCGGGGGACGCGGCCTGGTTCGCGGTGATCTGCGTCGTCTCCGGGCTGAGCCTGGGCGCGGACATGGCGCTGCCGGCCTCCATCCAGGCCGACATTGCCGGCATCGACAGCGACGAGGGCGGCGGGGATCGTGCCGGGCTGTTCTTCGGCCTGCTGGGGCTGGCGACCAAGCTGGCGCTGGCCGTGGCGGTGGGGCTGGGTTTCGGGGTGCTGTCACTGGCCGGCTTCGAATCCGGCGATGCGGACACCACCGCACTGGCCCTGGCCTATGGCGCCCTGCCGGTGGCCTTCAAGCTGGCCGCCGCGTGGCTGGTCTTTTCCATCCTGACCGATACCGAACCCAACCTCAGGGAGAAAACGCCATGATCCGACGACCCGCCCTGGCGATGACCCTCGCCATCGCCTTTCTCGTTACCGGGTGCAGCAGCATGAAACTCGAACAGTTCCAGGGCACCGAGCCCGCCTTCGACCTCACCGACTACTTCGCGGGCAAGACCTGGGCTCATGGCGTCTTCGAAGGTCGTGGGGGCGAGATAAAGCGCCAGTTCCGCGTGGAGATAGACGGCTACTGGGAGGGCGAGGAATTCGTCCTCGACGAGGACTTCGTCTACGACGACGGCGAGACCGACCAGCGCACCTGGCGCATCACGCCCGGCGACGAGGGCGAATACGTCGGACGCGCCGGCGACATCGTCGGCACCGCGACGGGCCACGAGGTCGGCCAGGCGCTGAACTGGCAGTACACGCTCCGCCTGCCCTACGGGGATTCGACCATCGACGTGAAGTTCGACGACTGGATGATCCGCCGCAGCGAGCACGTGGTCATCAACCGCGCCACGGTCAGCAAGTTCGGCTTCCGTGTCGGCGAGGTGACCCTGTTCTTCGTCAAGTCCGATCCGGACGAGGCCCGGTCATGACCCGGGCAATGCTGCTGGCCGCCGCCCTGGCCGTCACCTCGGGCGTCAATGCCACCGGCATGGCGGCCGACTTCGGAAAGACGCTGGATGAGGCCGACACGACTCTCGTGCTGACCGGCGCCGGCACGGCCAGCTACATGATCTGGGATGTCTACGATGCGGCGCTGTATGCCCCGGCCTCGGCCGAGCAAGCGGCGATCATGGCCGCCGAGGTGCCAATGACGCTGGTCCTGGACTATCACCGAGACGTGGCCGTGGCCGACATCCGCAAGGCGGCCTGGAAAGCGCTGGACGGGCAGTACGACGAGGCCTCCCGAGACGCCCTGCGCCCGAAGGTCGAAACCCTGCACGATGCCATGAGCGACGTCGGCGACGGTGACCGCTACCAGCTCGACTGGCGGCCGAAGATGGAGACGGGAGAAGGCAGACTGGTTCTGAAACTCAACGGCCAGACCCGTTTTGCCAGCGACGATGCCGAACTGGCCCGAGCCTACTTCGGCATCTGGCTGGGCGAGCCGCCGTTGTCGGGCAAGCTTCGCCAGGCGCTGCTGTCCCGGCGGGGCTAGCCCGCGACGGGCTGGCGCGCCTGCTCGGCGGCCTGCCGACGGGCGGGGAGGTAGCGCCACCATTCGACTGCCGGGCCGTCGGCGTCCATGGGACGGATGTAGCGGGCGTGCTCGGCCTCCTTGCCGGTGTTGTCGTAGTCCATGCCGTCCTTGCGGAAGGAGGCGAGGATGCGTTGGCGGGAGATCTCCTCCTTGCCGTCGATCAGCCCCGGGTGGTTACGCAGCACGAAGTCCGGCTGGAAGAAGAAGTAGGTGTGGTCGAAGCCGTAGGGATTGCGCGGATGGTCTTCCGGATAGCAGGTGCCGAAGGCGGTCAGGAACATCGACTCCCCGGCCCACTCGAACTTCCATCCCTCGCGGCCATCCACGCGACGCAGGCAGTCGGAACCGGCCGGGTCGATGCGGTTGAGGCCGTCGAGCAGGCGCGCGGTGATCTCGGCCAGCCGCTCGACCGAGTCGCTCATCGCCGCCGGCAGGCGCAGCGCCAGCCCCTTGAACTTCTCCTTGTGCGCGACAAGCATGAAGTGGAAGAGATCCTCGGCGAAACGGTACACATTGGCCTCGAAACCGATTGATTCCTCGTAGTCTCGCGCGCCCCAGTACTTGCCCGACGGCGCGAAGATGCAACGCGTCCTGTCGACCGCCCCCATGAACTCGAGGTGCGTGGGCGAATAGACCGGCACGTACTCCCGCCTGCGGGGGAAACGTGCCCGGATCACCTCGGCGACCTCGTCGCGCATGGACTGGGCATGCACCTCGGCCATGTGCGCCGGAAAGTGCGCCGCAATCACCGCGAACAGGGTATTGGTCAGGCTCTGCAGGCTGGCCAGACCGTTGACCGGCAGGGCTTCGGCCATCGACGGGGCCTGGTCGTAGAAGTGCAGGGTCGCGGCGAGATCGGCCAGCCGCTCGGGCAGCATCTCGGTGGTGAACAGGGTCCGCCCCTCGTCCGACTGGCAGGTCTTGAGCGCCTTGTCGGCCTGGACGTAGTAGCGGTGGGCGGTCTCCAGCACCAGGAAGGAAAGCAGCGAGAGTTCAAGGTCGTCGGCTTCGCGCGGGACCTGCCAGTCCTGTTCCGCCAGGTGCTCGGCCAGACTGATGGCCGCTGCGTCATCCAGCGTGACACCCCGATCCAGCGCCCAGCTGCCCACCAGCCGACGACCCAGCACAAACTGCTTCATGATATTCATGGCACGCCCTTCTCTATACTCGACCAACTCACCCCACAAGTCACTGTTTTGTCACAACAAAACAGGACATGCGAACACCCCGCCGCGCCGAGCGGATCGCGCAATCTACCGGATTCTGGCGGCAGGCGCAAAGCGCCGGAACAGAAAGTGCCGCCAAGATGGCATAAGCCGTTGCGATGCAACGACTTTTAACGCAGTGGCGCGCTCGGAAAAGCGATTATTCAAAAAACAGGAACACGAGCCGCGGACACCGGACGTCGAGACACCTCTGTGCGCGACGTGTCAGCCGTCGATGACCCGCCACTCGCCGGGCCGCAGGCCGTCGAGCCGGTAGGGACCGACGGCCACCCGGACAAGTCGCAGGGTGGGAAAGCCGACGTGGGCGGTCATGCGGCGAACCTGGCGGTTGCGGCCCTCGGCCAGGGTTAGCCGCATCCAGCTGGTGGGCACGCTCTTGCGGTAGCGCACCGGCGGGTTGCGAGGCCACAGCCAGTCCGGCTCCTCGACCCGCTCGGCCCCGGCCGGACGGGTGGGCCCGTCCTTGAGTGTCACGCCCGCCCGCAGGGCGGCCAGGGCCGCCGCGTCGATCTCACCCTCGACCTGCGCGAGGTAGACCTTGGCGAGCTTGTGCTTCGGGTCGGCCAGTCGCGCCTGCAGCCGACCGTCGTCGGTGAGCAGCAACAGCCCCTCGCTGTCGCGGTCGAGCCGACCGGCCGGATAGACGCCGGGGAAGTCGATCCAGTCGGCGAGCGTCGCCGCCGGGCTGTCCGGCTCGGGCGTGAACTGGGAGAGGCAGTTGAACGGTTTGTTGAAGGCGAGCAGGGTCATCCCGGGGTCATGCGCTGCGCGCGAGCGAGGCCTCGGACCAGGCCTCCCATCGCTCGATCTGGGCGGGGTCCGCACGAACCTGTTCGAGCAGGCCGGCCAGCGCCGACCAGTCGATGCCCTGCCAGGGCTGCGGGGTGGTCGCCAGCGGCAGGTCGCAGACGATCTCGGTAAGCCGCCGCGACAGCCGCACCTGCTCCTCGTGCTCGGCGAGCAGGCCCTGGACACGCGGCGCACCACGGAACTTCATGCCGTAGACGGCCGAGAGGTTGGCATAGATGCCGTCGATGCTCTCGTGCTTGCGCAGCAGGCGGGCGGCCGTGCGCGGTCCGATCCCCGGCACACCGGGGATGTTGTCGGCCACGTCCCCGGTCAATGCCAGCCAGTCGGCCACCTGCCCCGGCATCACCCCGAAGCGGCGCTTGACGTCGCCGTAGGCCATCACCGTGCCGCGCATCGGGTTGTACCAGCGGTCGTCGGGGCCGAGCAGCTGGGCGAGATCCTTGTCGCCGGTGACGATGGTCACCGCCCGCTCGCGACTACGCAGCCTTCCGACCAGCGTGCCGATCACGTCGTCGGCCTCGAAGCCGGGGTGGTCGAGCGCACCGAACCCCGCCGCCTCGGCCAGCTCCCGGCAGCGCGGGAACTGTTCGGTCAGATCGACCGGATGCGGCGGGCGATTCCCCTTGTAGTCCGGGTAGATGGCCTGCCGGTGGCCACGTCCGCAGGGGGCGTCGAATACCGCCGCGATCACCGGCGCCGGGCGGTCGGGCAGCCAGGTGGATTCCACCAGCGCCAGCAGGTAGTCGGCAAAGCCGAGCAGCGCGTTGACCGGTCGACCGGCGCGGTCGGTCCGCCCCTTGTCGTAGACGTGCCATGCCCGCCAGATCTGGGCATGGGCGTCGATCAGCCAGGCGCGATCGCGGCTCATGCCGACCCGGCGACGGGCATCGTGTGCGGGCGGTAGGGGGTGCGAGCCACGCCGTCCTCCTCGGCCGCCCGCGCCACGGCGGCGGGCAGCCGCTCGATCAGGCGCGGGTCGAAGGGCTTGGGCAGGATGGAGTCGGGGCCGAATTCCAGCCGCTCCAGATCGTAGGCGGCCAGCACCGAGGCCGGCACCGGTTCGCGGGCCAGCTCTGCCAGCGCCTCGACACAGGCGATCTTCATGTTGGCGGTGATCCGCCGCGCCCGGCAGTCCAGCGCGCCACGGAAGATGAACGGGAAGGCCAGCACGTTGTTGACCTGGTTGGGGTAGTCACTGCGTCCCGTCGCCATCACCAGGTCGTCGCGCACCTGATGGGCGACCTCGGGCAGGATCTCCGGGTCGGGGTTTGCCAGGGCGAAGACCACCGGGCGTGCAGCCATGCTGGCGAGCATCTCCGGGGTCAGCAGGTTGGGCGCGGAAACCCCGATGAAGGCATCCGCCCCGACCAGGGCGTCGGCCAGCGTGCGCGCCTCGGTACGGGCGGCAAAGCGGCGGTGGTGCGCCGGCAGGTCGTCGAGCCCGGCATGAAGGACGCCCGGGCGATCGACGACCAGCAGGTTCTCTCGCTTCAAGCCCATGTCCAGCAGCAGGTTGAGCGTCGCCGTCCCCGCGGCCCCGGCGCCTACCAGTACCAGGCGGATGTCCTCGAGGCGCTTGCCCTGGAGCTTGAGCGCGTTGGTCAGACCGGCGGCGATGATGATCGCCGTGCCGTGCTGGTCGTCGTGGAAGACGGGGATGTCCATCGTCTCGCTCAGGGCCGCCTCGATCTCGAAGCAGCGCGGGGCACTGATGTCCTCGAGATTGATGCCGCCGAACGACGGCTCGAGCCGCCGCACCGTGTCGATGAAGGACGGCACGTCCTCGGCCTCGACCTCCAGGTCCACCACGTCGATGTCGGCGAAGCGCTTGAACAATACGCCCTTGCCTTCCATCACCGGCTTCGAGGCCAGCGGGCCGAGGTTGCCCAGCCCGAGAATGGCCGACCCGTCCGAGATCACCGCCACCGTGTTCCCCCGACCGGTGTAGCGCCAGACGGCCTCCGGATCGGCGGCAATCTCGCGGACCGGCTCGGCCACGCCGGGCGAATAGGCCAGGGACAGGTCACGGGCGGTCTCGGTAGGCTTGGTGATCGCCGTGGCGATCTTCCCGGGCTGCGGCAGGGCATGGTAGTCCAGGGCGTCCTGGCGGCGCTGCTCGGCAAGGAGACGGTTGTCGGAGTCGGTCATGAGACGCAGGGGCTTGATTGGATTGGATGCCGCATCTTACCAGCGCCCCCCGGAAAAGCGGCACCGATCGACGGTCGTTGGGCGGTCCTGCGCTACGCTGTCGGGCATGAAGTCCACTCACCACGCCACTGGCATTGCCATGCGACTGCTTGCCCTCGGCCTGGTCGCCGGCCTCCTGATCGGCTGGCTGCTGCCCGATCGGACCGGCGCATCCGGGCTCGAGAGCCGCCAGTTGGTAATTGCCGAGGAGCGCTTCATCGTGGAGCTGGCCACCGACCGGGCCAGTCGTCGCCAGGGTCTGATGCACCGCCCGGGGCTGCCTGACGGGCACGGCATGCTGTTCATCTACCCGGACGAGGCACCGCGGGCCTTCTGGATGAAGAACGTGGCCTTCCCCATCGACATCCTGTTTCTCGATGCGAACTGGCAGGTGGTCGGGCTGACCGAGCACGCCCCACCCTGCCCCGGGAGCCACTGCCCGCTGTTCGGCAGCGGCGGCCCGTCACGCTACGTGCTCGAGCTCCCCGCCGGCACCGCCGAACGGCTGGGGCTCGCGGTCGGCACCTCGATCGAGCCTCCGACCAACCTGCCCATACGCGTCGAACCGGCCCGCTAAGGCGACGGTCGGACAACAAAGGGCCTGCGATCGAATCCGGGTTTCCTGAACGAGAAAGGCCCCACGGTCTGTCCGTGGGGCCTGGCTTCTACAGGTCGTTACCGATCAGGCCGCCAGACGGCCGGCGATCACTGCTCCGGCGGGAGAATCAGGATCTCGACACGGCGGTTCTGCGCCCGGCCTTCCGCGGTGTCGTTGGTCGCGACCGGACGGGAGAAGCCGAAGCCCACGGCCTGCATGCGCGACGGATCCACGCCCTGACGCGCCAGGTGGCTGGCCACGCTCTGGGCGCGGTTGACCGACAGGTTCTGGTTGTAGGCAGCCGAACCGGTCGAGTCGGTATGCCCCTCGACGCGCACCACAGTGTTCGGGTACTGACGGATGGACTCGGCGATCCGGGCCAGGGGTTCCTGGAACTGCGGCTTGATGTCGGCGCTGTTGGTGTCGAAGGTGATCGACTCCGGCGCTTGCAGGCGAATGGTGTCACCCTGGCGCTGGACGTCCACGCCGGTACCTTCCATTTCCTGGCGCAGCTGGCGTTCCTGCTCGTCCATCTGCCGGCCGATCAGGCCGCCGACCGTCGCACCGACGGCCGCACCGATGAGGGTGCCACCCGTCTTGTTGCCCGAACCGGCAACGACGTTGCCCAGCAGCGCACCGGCACCGGCACCGACCGTCGCCCCCGTCGCGGTGCTTGAATGCTCGCCCGTATAGGGATTCTGGGCACAGCCGGCCAGTACCAGCACACTGGCTGCGGCGATGAGGATCAATCGTTTCATGGCGTCTCTCCGTGAAGTTGCAAGAAATAAAATGAGCCGGGCACCAACGCGCCGGCGTCGTTCCTTGATCACCAAATATTAGACCAGTTCCACAAGCGCTACTATCAACGCCTCGAGATCGTCATCGGAATGCGTTGCGCTGAACGTGACGCGCAGCCGGGCCGAGCCCTGCGGAACGGTAGGGGGGCGGATGGCCGGCACCATCAGCCCGAGCTCGCCCAGCCGGTCAGCCATGGCCACCGTCCGGGCACTGTCGCCGACCACCAGCGGCTGGATGGGCGTCGAGGAAGGCATCAGGTCGAGCCCGGGCATAGATTCCACCCCGTCGCGGAACATGCCGACGAGTTCCCGGAGCCGGTCCCGCCGCCAGCCTTCCTCGCGCACGATGGACAGCGCCGCGCGGGAGGCCTCGGCCACCGCCGGTGGCTGAGCAGTGGTGAAGAGGTAAGTGCGCGCCCGTTGCAGCAGCACGGCCATCGGCTCGGCCGCCCCCGCGACGAAAGCACCTGCCGTGCCGAAGGCCTTGCCCAGGGTGCCGACGCGCAGGACGCGCGCGCCCGGCACGATGCCGGCGGCCGCGAAGCTACCCCGCCCCTCGTCCCCGAGCACGCCAAAGGCATGGGCCTCGTCGACCACCAGCCAGGCATCGTAGCGATCGGCCAGCACCACCAGGTCGTTCAGCGGGGCGATGTCGCCGTCCATGGAAAAGACGCCGTCGGTGAGGATCATCCGCTCGCCGCGGGCGGTCGACAGGCGCCGCTCGAGGTCTTCCATGTCGCCGTGCCGGTAGCGGGACAGGCGAGCACCGGAGAGCTGGACGGCGTCGACCAGGGAGGCGTGGTTCAGTCGGTCGGCCAGCACCGTGTCACCCCGCCCCATCAGCGCACCAACGACGCCGAGATTGGCCATGTAGCCGGTGGAGAACAGGCGCGCGGCGTCGGTCGCCAGCCACGCGGCCAGTTCCTCCTCCAGCCGCTGGTGGGGGGTGAAGTGTCCGTTGATGAGGTGCGCCGCCCCGGCGCCCACGCCGTATCGCTCCACGCCGCGGTGCATCGCCTCGGCCAGCCTCGGATCGTTCGCCAGGCCGAGATAGTCGTTGCTGCAGAAGACCCGTCGTTCCCGACCGTCGATGCGCATGCGCGGCCCCTGCGGCGAGTCCGCCACCTTCAGCCGCCGGGTCAGTCCCGCGTCGTCCTGCCGCGCCAGCCACTGTGTCCAGTCATGCTTTGTGATAGCGTCACCTTCAATCCGAACCACGTATCCGCCCCCGGTCTCCGCCGGGACGGGCCCGCGCCCCGAGGACCCCCTGCATGCGTCTGCCGGTCAACATCTTCCTGTGGACCTTCACTGCCACGCTGGTGCCGCTGGTGCTGCTGGTCTGGGGCGTGACCAGCTACAGCGAACAACGCTTCCAGGAAGAGATCAACCGCGAGATCGAGGAGAACATAGATTCCCTGATCGGGGAGATGAGCAACCGGATGCGCTACGAGCGCGAGGTGGTGGAGGGCATCGGCCAGTCGCAGGAAATCCAGACGATGCTCAACGCCCTGATGGCCTCGGCGATGGGCATCCGCCACCCTGAGCTGACCTCGATGCGGATCAATGCCAATCGGTTCCTCGCCGGGTTACAGCGCACGGTACCCGGGCTGGGGAGTATCCGCATTCTCGACGCGGCCGGCAACACGATCGTCAAGGTCACCCTGGGGCGGGTGGCCTCCCCCGCCTTCGAGAGTCTCGGCCAGGTCAACTACGTCGAGGAGGAGTTCGACAACGACGAGTTGCTCGGGAGGCTACAGGGCCTGCCCTCGGACGAGATCAGCTTCATGACGCTGCCGGCCTCCTTCGGCGACTCCCTGCCGGATCGAGAGCCCAGCACACTGTATGCCATACGCCCGCTGCGCAACGTGGACGACCGCACCGCGGGCTATGTCGTGGTCAACACCTTCGGCGAGCACCTCGACCAGATCCTGTCGTTCTCGCCCCGACCGCGAGACGGCAAGGTGATGATCATGGAACACAACCCGGGAGAACCCGACCGCGATGGCCTGATCCTCTACGACGACACGCAGGGCATCGACTTCGTCTCGCCGTTCGAGAATGGCAACCCCTTGACCGGCGCGATGGCCTGGGCCATCGACGACGGCGCGTTCTGGAACGCCGCCGTGGCCCAGTCCAACGGCGTCTACCTGGACCGGCACGGCGATCACCGCTACTACTACCAGGAATACCACCCCTACCCGCACAGCCTGGTGTCCTGGTTCGTGGCCATCAAACTGCCAGCCGACATCACCTCCGCCCCGTTCCGCGACATCCGCCTGAGCCTGTTCGGCTTCGGGCTGCTGGCACTGGTGATGAGCCTCCTGTTCGCCGGGCTCGGGGCACGACACTTCGCCCGCCCCATCTCCGGACTGGCGCTGGCCCTCAAGCGGTTCGCCGACGGCGACCGCAACCAACCCATCCCGGTCGACTCGCACACCACCGA
>NZ_JAWLBP010000009.1:14154-21989 GCF_041687595.1 Guyparkeria sp.
ATGGAACAGGTGGTCAGCAATCTCGTGCGCAACGCCATCCATGCCAGCTCGGCCGGGGGGCATATACTGATACAGGCCGAGTGCCGCGACGAGAGCATCACCATCGAGATCCGCGACGAGGGTCCGGGACTCTCCCCGGATCTGCTCGACCAGATATTCGATCCGTTCTTCACCACCAAGGAAGTCGATCGGGGGACCGGCCTGGGGCTGTCCATCAGCCTCGGCATCGTGCAGTACCACGGCGGCGAGCTGAGCCTGGAGAACCGGCGGGATGCCGGCGAGCCGGAAGCGAACGGCGTGCTCGCGCGCGTCGTTCTCCCCCGGCACAAGGCTCACCCGCGCGTGCTGCAACCCGACGACACATCCCGTTTCCCGACGACCAGCAAATGAGCACAGACAGGCAGACCAATCATCCCGTGATCGCGTTCGTCGACGACGACGAGCGTGCCAGCGACCTGTTCACCCGCTACGCGCGCACCGAGGGCTTGACGGTCCACGGTTTCCAGTCGGTAAGGAGCGCGCAGCAATGGCTGGAAGAAAACGCGGTCGACCTGGTGATCACCGACCTCAAGATGCCGGACATGAACGGGCTGGAGTTCCTCGAATGGCTGCGCGGGCAATGGCCGGAACTGCCGGTGATCCTGATCACCGGCTATTCGACAATCGACAACGCCATCCAGGCGTTGCGCCTGGGTGCGAGCGACTTCGTCAAGAAGCCCTACGACCCCGAATCCCTGGTGGAACTGGTACACCGCCTGCTCGGCGGGGCACAGGAGCCCGCCCCGGCGCTCGTGGACGGGGAGCGGGCCATGCTGGGCAGCTCGCCGGCCATCGAGGCGGTCTACCGCATCATCGACAAGATCCGCGACGTGCGGATCAACGTGATGATCGAGGGCGAGTCCGGCTCGGGCAAGGAACTGGCCGCGCGCGCCACGCACGAGCGCTCGGACTTTGCCCAAACGCCCTACATCGTCATCGACTGCGGCGCGCTGACCGATACCCTGCTGGAGAACGAGCTCTTCGGCCACGAGAAGGGTGCCTTCACCGGGGCGAACACTGCCAAGCCGGGCCTGCTGGAGGTCGCCAGCGGCGGCACGGTGTTCCTCGACGAGATCGGCAACATCTCGGATGCGATGCAGGTCAAGCTGCTGCGCGTGGTCCAGGAACAGGAAATCACCCGGGTCGGCGGAGTGAAGACCATCCCCATCGACGTGCGCTTCATCGTGGCCAGCAACCGCAACCTGGCCGAGATGGTCAAGGCCGGGGAGTTCCGGCACGACCTCTACCACCGCCTCAACGTGGTGCGCCTGCAGATGCCGCCGTTGCGTGAGCGCCGAGAGGACATCCCGGTGCTGGCCCAGCATTTCCTCGAGGAATTCGCCCGCCGTTTCCACCGACCGGCCGAGCGCCTGTCGGAGAAAACCCGCCAGGCCATTCTCGACTACTCCTGGCCGGGCAACGTGCGCGAACTCAAGAACGCGATCGAACGCGCCGTGGCCCTTTCCGACAGCGAGGAAATCGACCTGGAGCTGGCCGGCGAGGACACCGCCGACCCCGCCACGGGCATGGATACGGGCGGCACGGCCATCGATGCCGACCACCCCACCCTCGAGGAACTCGAGCGCCGCTATATCCAGAAGACGCTCGAGTACGCGCAGGGCAATCGCGAGCGCACCGCCAGCATCCTCGGCATCAACAAGTCCACCCTGTGGCGCAAGCTACAGAACTACGAGAAGAAATAGCCTCTTGGGCCGCCCGACATTGGCTGCTGCAACACGAAACACCACGAAAATTGCAGATTGCAATCTGCAACACTCCCCCAAAAACACCTTAACTGGTTGTTTTTAATAGTAATCAAAAACTGGCACAGGCCATGCATCAAGGAAGGGCGTGGAAACCCACAACTTAATGAGGAGTTAACGATATGCAATCCAAGCGTCGCGTATTTCTGAAGGGCAGCCTCGCTGCCAGTGCTGCTGGCCTGGCTGTTGGTGCCGGCCTGCTTTCCCCGCGTGCCGTCCTGGCCGCCGACTGGCCGGAAGCGGCTTTCGATTCCGAAGGCATGGACAACGCCATGGACGAGCTGTTCGGTGCTCATGACGTGTCCGACTCCGGCGACATCACGGTCAAGGCCCCGGACATCGCCGAGAACGGCGCCGTCGTTCCGGTCACCGTCGAGTCCAGCATCGCTGACACCGACAAGGTCGCCATCTTCGTATCGAAGAACCCGACCCCGCTGGTCGCTTCCTTCGACCTGTCCGGCGCCAACCCGTTCGTCTCCACCCGTATCCGTATGGGCGAAACCGACGACGTAACCGGCGTAGTTCACGCTGGCGGCAAGCTGTTCAAGGCCGGCAAGGAAGTCAAGGTAACTATCGGTGGCTGCGGCGGCTAATCAGCCTCTACCAACCGAAGTCATTGAATACAGACAAATAATCCCAGAGGTATAGATTATGTCTACTATCCGCATGCGCATTTCCCCGGCCGGCGACGTACTGGACGTGAAGGCCCTGATCCGTCACCCGATGGAGTCCGGCAACCGCGAAGACAAGTCCACCGGCGAGAAGATCCCGGCGAACTACATCCAGACCATCAACGTCGAAGTCAACGGCGAGTCGGTCATGCAGGCCAACCTCTCCGAGGCCGTCTCCAAGAACCCGTACCTGAACATCAAGGTACCGGGCGCCAAGGGTGACGAGGTCAAGATGACCTGGAACTCCAACACCGGTGAGTCCGACGAGGCTACCCAGGCTGCCTAAGGCAGACTGAACATCGGAAAAGACAAGGCCCGCCAATCGGCGGGCCTTTTTTCGTGTCCGTGAACAATGTCATGGCCGGGCGGGTGGCACCTCGAGCCAGAAGGTCACCGGCCCGTCGTTGACCAGTTCGACCTGCATGTCCGCACCGAAACGCCCGGTGGCCACCTTTCCCGGGTGACCCTCACGCAGGGCCGCCACGAACGCATCGAAGAGATCGCTCGCCTGGCCCGGTTCGGCCGCCGGTGTGAAGCTGGGCCGGTTGCCACGCCGCGTGTCCGCGGCCAGCGTGAACTGAGGCACGGCGAGTATGCCGGCCTTGATATCACCCACCGAGCGATTCATCCGCCCATTCTCGTCGGGGAACATCCGGTAGTTCATCACCCGCTCGGCCAGGCGTCGCGCCTGCGCCGGGCCGTCACCGTCGGTCACGCCCACCAGGCAGACCAGCCCCGCCCCGATCTCGCCGATCACCTGGCCGTCCACGCGCACCGCTCCGCGCGCGGCCCGCTGGATTAGCGCGATCATGCCCCGCGTCCTCCGGCCGCATCGAGCGACTCGGCGAATCGATCGGTCGCCCGCACCAACGCGTCCACGATGCCCGGCTCGCTCGCGGCGTGCCCCGCCTCGTCGATGATCTCCAGCTCCGCCCCCGGCCAGCGCGCGTGCAGTGCATGGGCCTGGTCGACCGGACAGACCATGTCGTAACGCCCGTGGACGATGTGACCCGGGATGCCGGCGAGACGATCCATGCCGTCGAGCAGCGGCTTGTCGAGAAAGGCACCGTGACTGAAATAGTGGTTCTCGATCCGCGCGATGCCCAACGCGTTGTGCGGGTTGGCGAAGTAGTCGACCACCTCGGACTCCGGGCGCAGGGTGGCGCAGCGTCCCTCCCACACCGACCAAGCGTGGGCGGCGTGGTACTGGGCGATCTGGTCCTCGCCGTCGAGACGCTTGCGGTAGGCCGCGACCAGGTCGTCGCGCTCCTCGATCGGTATCGGTTCGAGAAAATCCTGCCAGTGGTCCGGGAACACGCGACTGGCCCCGTGCTGGTAGAACCAGTGAATGTCCTCCTCCCGACAGAGGAAAACGCCGCGCAGGATGAGGCCGCTGACCCGTTCGGGATGGCTCTGGGCGTAGGCGAGCGCCAGCGTCGACCCCCAGGACCCGCCGAAGACCAGCCAGCGGTTCACGTCGAGCGCCTCGCGGAGACGTTCGAGGTCGGCCACCAGATCGGCCGTCGTGTTCGCCTCCAGCCCCGCGTGCGGGGTCGACCGTCCCGCACCCCGCTGGTCGGGCAGGATGACGCGATAGCGATCGGGGTCGAAGAAGCGCCGGTGCATGGGCGTGCAACCCGCACCGGGGCCGCCGTGCAGGAACAGCACCGGAATGCCGGACAATCGACCGCATTCCTCGACGTGCAGCACGTGGCCGTCCCCGACCGGCAGGCTGTGGTTCACCAGGGACTCGACAGGGGGATAGAGCGTGCGCATGCGGGCAGTCCTCGTCATCCGGGTGGAACGTTGCTCGGTCGACAAACGTCGGCCCTCGCCCGACACAGTGTACTGCCTTGGCGGGCGCACGCCCGCGCCCCACGACCGGGCACCTGATCGGACCGGGCGCGTCACCTCGGTGCAGTTCCCACGAACACCGCCTGCCGGCACACGGCGAATCAATAGGTTGTATCGATGGTCTGCTCCTTGCTTTGCAGAACGCATCGCCAATCACTGGAGCCGTCAGGCATGTCACAACGCGAGGAAATGCAGCTGCTGATCGCCCTCAAGCGGGCCCTGGAAAAGGACATGGGGATCGAGGTGGACGTGACACGTTACGGAGTCAAGCAGCGACTGCTGAGGTTGGCGAAGGCCAGCGAGGACCCCGCGGTGGCCGCCCTGGCGACCTCACTGGAAGGGGAGCCCGCCCTCAAAGCCGGCGACCCCGCGGCCGCGGGGCGGCGCATCAAGGGCTACTACCGGGGCCGGCCCATCTACGCGGACTGAGACGCCGGGGACGCCACCGGCGGTGATTGGCACACGGGTGGCTGGTAACATGGCGCGTCGTCCACAACCGCCTGATCCCAAAGACCCATGACCGTCCCCGCCCAACCCAGCACCCCGTCCCGCGACGCCGGCCCGGTCGCAGCTGCCGCCTGGGCACAGCCCGGCCGCGGCCTGCAGAAACTCGTCTCGCGCGCGGTCATGCACTACCGGATGCTCCACCACGGTGACCGGGTGCTGCTGGGACTGTCCGGCGGCAAGGACTCGCTCTCGCTTCTGCACATCCTGCGCCATATCCAGCGTCGGGCGCCGATCGACTTCTCCATCGCCGCGGTGACCGTCGACCCGATGGTGCCGGGCTTCGACCCGAGCCCGCTGGCCGATTATCTCAAGCGGCTGGGCGTGCCCTTCCACCACGTGCGAGAGGACATCGTCGGGCTGGCCGACGAGCACATGAGCGGGGATTCCTACTGCTCGTTCTGCTCGCGACTCAAGCGCGGCCTGATCTATCGCGTGGCCCGCGAGGAAGGCTACAACGTCCTGGCGCTGGCCCAGCACCTCGACGATCTCGCCGAGAGCTTCATGATGAGCGCCTTCCACGGCGGCAAGCTCAACACCATGAAGGCGCACTACCTCAACGATGCCGGCGACGTGCGCATCATCCGGCCGCTGGTCGACGTGCGCGAGTCGGCGCTGGTGGACTTCGCCCGCAGCAACCGGCTGCCGGTGATCGACGACAACTGCCCGGCCTGCTTTGCCATGCCCACCCAGCGCGAGCACTTCAAGCAACTGCTCGCCGCCGAGGAACGGAGCAACGGCCAGTTGTTCCACTCGCTGAAATCCGCGATGGCACCCTTGGTCGCCGACGGGATGGAGCGGGCCGTGGCGCACGCCGAGGCCCATGCCGCGCCCCTGCCCGCGGACCGCCAGTCATGAGTCGAAAGCGCGACGACTGGCGGCGACGGCTACGCGGTCGACTGCGGCTGGGTTTCGCCCGCTTGATGCTGCGGCTGCTCGGCGCGCTGTCTTTGCGCGGCGCACAGCGCCTGGGGCGGGCACTCGGGCGGCTGTTCTGGCTGGTCAATGGCAAGACGCGGCACACCGTCGAGGAAAACCTCGCGCGCTGCCTGCCCGAACTCGACGAGGCCGAGCGCGCCCGGCTGGCCCGCCGCAGCCTGATCGAGACCGGCATGGGCCTGATCGAGACCGCGCCGGCCTGGCACTGGGACCGCTCGCAAGTCGAGGCGGCGGTGCATGACATGCCGGGGTTCGAGGCGATCGAGCAAGCACTGGCGGCTGGCCGCGGGGCCATCCTGCTCGCCCCGCATATCGGCAACTGGGAACTGGGCGGGCTGATGACGGCCGCGCGTGCTCCGACCACCATCATGTACCGCCCGCCGCGCGAGCCGGCCATGGAGGCCCTGCTGGTGGAAGTGCGCTCGCGCTTCGGGGCGGACATGGCGCCGGCCAACCTCGGTGGGGTACGCAAGGCCCTGCGGGCACTCAAGCGAGGCGAACTGGTGGCGATCCTGCCCGACCAGGCCCCCCGCCATGGCGAGGGCGTCATGGCGCCATTCTTCGACCAGCCGGCACTGACCATGACCCTGATCCGCACGCTGGTTCGGCGCACCGGCGCCCCGGCCTTCACCGGCTGGGCCGAGCGCCTGCCCGATGCCCGGGGATTTCGCATCCACTACGAGCCGGTGGCCGAGCCGATCGACCACGAGGACCCCGTCGAGGCCGCCGCGGCCCTTAACCGCGAGGTCGAGCGGGTCGTGCGCGAGAACCCCGCCCAGTACCAGTGGACCTACCGCCGCTTCCGTCGTCAGGCTTCCGGACGGGAGCGCCGCGAGCAACGACGGCAGGACTGAAACACGCGAAAACGGAACACGGTGGATCTGGCCTCGTCAGCGAACCGCGCCGCCGGCGCGAAGCCCGTTCTCCGCCTTGCATCACGCATTATCGGGAACAGCAGCAAACAGCCGCTTCGCGACAAGGGCACCACCGCAGGTGTCATCTTTCACCCATCAGCGCCGATAGCGATCGACCTCGCCCGGCGGCCGGGTCTTGAAGTACTTGAGCGACCACATCAGCTGGACGGGATCGTCCCGGACCAGTTCCTCGATCACCCCGTTGATCGCCGTGGCCGCCTCCCGATCGGCGCTGGCCGGCAACTCCACGGGCTCGAGAAAGCGCAGCCGGTACCGCCCGGTCCGCTCGTCGAGCTGGCCGATCACCGGGTAGACAGGGCGCCGCGCGGCGGCCGCCAGCTTGCCCGCCAGCGGCAGGGTGGCCTTTTCCACGCCGAAGAACGGCGCGAACACGCTGTGCTCGGGGCCGAGATCCTCGTCGGCGATGTAGAAGAAGCTCCGACCACGCCGCAGGGCCCGCAGGTGCGGCCCCATGCCCCGATCACGCGGCAACGCCTCGGTGCCGTGCCGGGTTCGCATGCTGCCGAACCACCAGTCGATCACCGGGTTGTCGGCGAAGGGCTTGTAGATCGTCGAGCCCTCCACCGTCTCGGCGAGCATGGCCGCGGCCCATTCCAGCCCTACCGAGTGCACGGTCAGGATCACCCCGGGCTCGCGCCGAAGCCGGTCCAGCACATCCTGACCGACGACCTCGGTCTGCCGGGTCAGCTCGCCGCGCCTAGCGCGCCGGATGCGCCCCAGGTCGAGCAAGGCGAGGAAGTGCAGGCCGAAATAGCGCTCCACCCAATTCTCGCGCGTCCCGGCCGACTCCTCGGGAAAGCACAGCTCGAGATTGCGCCGCACGATATCCGCACGACGCGGGTTCACGCGGCGATACAGCCGGGCCAGCCCCCGCGCGAGCGCTCGCCGCGGGCGATGACCGAGGAAAGACAGCAGGTGCAGCAGACCGATTCCCAGCCAGGTGGGCCAGTAGCGCGGCGCAAGGAATCCCCGCCGGAAGGCCGGCGGCCCGGACTGCGGCTCTTGCCCCGTCATCGGCGCCAGAACATCGGCAACAGGACGGCCAGCACCGTGAAGATCTCCAAGCGTCCCATGATCATGCCGATCATTCCCAGCCACAGGACCGTGGTGGACTCGGAGGCGAAGTTGCT
>NZ_JAWLBP010000009.1:22089-39249 GCF_041687595.1 Guyparkeria sp.
CAACAGGACGGCCAGCACCGTGAAGATCTCCAAGCGTCCCATGATCATGCCGATCATTCCCAGCCACAGGACCGTGGTGGACTCGGAGGCGAAGTTGCTGGCGACCGAGCCCACGCCCGGTCCGAGGTTCGCCAACGTGGCGATCACGGCCCCCAGAGCCGACTCGATGTCCATGCCGGTCATCAGCATGGCAAAGAACAGGACCAGGAAGGTGAACATCCAGGCCGCAAAGAAGGCCCAGACCGCGCTGATCACCCCCGGATCCAGCGGGCGGCCACCCAGCCGCACCACGAACACGGCATGGGGGTGGACCAGGCGGCGGACCTCGTTGATTCCCTGACGCGCCAGCAGCATCACGCGCACCGACTTCATCCCGCCGGTGGTCGATCCGGCACAACCGCCGATGATCGTCGTCATCACCAGCAGCAGCATCAGGAACGGTCCGAAGGCGGTGTGATCGGTGGCGGTATACCCGGTGGTCGTGGCGAAGGAGACCAGGTTGAACAGGTGCCGACGAACCATGTCGACCCAGCTGCCCTCGGGCAGGTTGACGAGGAAGAAGACGACCACCATGGCCGCGACGGCCGCCATCCAGCCGAGGAAGAAGCGCACCTCCGCACTGCCCCAGTAGGCCCGCAGGGAGCCGTGCCTGAGGGCGACGAAATGCAGGGCCATCGGCAGGGCACCGAGGATCATGAACACCATGGCAGTCACTTCCATGGTGCCGTTCTCGAAGTGACCGAAGCTCGCATCGTGGGTGGAGAACCCGCCCGTGGCCACGGTGCTGAAGGCGTGGCCGACCGCGTCGAACCAGGTCATGCCCTGGATCTTGTAGATCAGGGCGCAGAGAACGGTGATGCCGGTGTAGACGAGCCAGAGCACCTTGGCCGTC
The DNA here is from genome assembly GCF_041687595.1 of Guyparkeria sp. NCBI lineage: Bacteria > Pseudomonadati > Pseudomonadota > Gammaproteobacteria > Chromatiales > Thioalkalibacteraceae > Guyparkeria > Guyparkeria sp. Next base: position 22,982 of record NZ_JAWLBP010000009.1, read on the forward strand.
TCCGAGATCCGCCCCGACAGGCGCGTGTCCTTGATCGGCCCGGTCATCTCGCCCTTGTAGAGCTGCATGCCGCCCACGCCCAGCAGCGGCAGGAAGGCGACCACCAGCACGATGATCCCCAACCCCCCCAGCCACTGCAGTTGCTGACGATAGAACAGCAGCGAGCGCGGCAGGTCATCCAGCCCGGTGATCACCGTCGCCCCGGTCGTGGTTATCCCCGAGACCGACTCGAACACCGCCTGGGAAAAGCTCAGGCCGAGCTCGGGCTGCAGGTAGATGGGCGTAGCGCCAATCAGGCCCAGCACGACCCAGAACGACACCACGATCAGCAGGCCGTCCCTGAGCTTGAGCTCGCGACGATAATGCCGCGTCAGGCCCCAGAGCACCCCGCCCAGCCCGACGCTCAGCGCGAAACTGAGCACGAAGGGACTGAGGTCGGCGTCTCCCATCACCCAGCCGACGAACCACGGCGGAATGAAGGTCAGGCCGAATACCATCAGCAGGATGCCGAGTATGCGGATGATGATCAGTAGCTGCATCGATGCCCGCCAGCGGCCCTAGAAGAAACCGAAACCGACCGAGAACAGCTGCTCGATGCCGTCGATGCGGTCCTTGTCGGTCAGGAACAGCACCACGTGGTCGTCGGACTCGATCACCGTGTCGTGGTGAGCGATCATCACCTCGTCCTCGCGCAGGATCGCGCCGATGGTCGTCCCGCGCGGCAGGTCCAGCTCGTCGATGCGCCTGCCGACCACCCGCGAGGTGTTCTCGTCGCCCCGGGCGATGATCTCGATTGCCTCGGCCGCGCCGCGGCGCAGGGAATGCACACTGACCACGTCTCCGCGGCGCAGGTGGGTGAGCACCTCGCCGATGGTGATCTGGTGCGGCGAGAGCGCGATGTCGATCGCCCCCATCTCGATGAGGTCGACGTACTCGGTGCGGTTGACGATGCACATCGCCCGCCGCGCGCCGAGGCGCTTGGCCAGCATCGAGGCGAGGATGTTGTCCTCGTCGTCGTTGGTCAGGGCGAGGAAGACGTCCATGTCCTCGATGTTCTCCTCTTCGAGCAGCTCCGTGTCCGAGGCATTGCCCGAGAGCACGATGCTCCGGTCGAGAGTGGCCGACAGCTCGCGCGCCCGACGCAGATTGTGGCTGATCAGCTTGACCTGGTAGTCCGACTCCAGGCGGCCGGCCAGCGCCCCGCCCACGTTGCCGCCGCCGGCGATCATGATCCGCTTGTAGGGCTTGTCCAGCGGGCGCATCACGCTCATAACGCGGCGGATGTCGCCCTTTCTGGCGAGGAAGAACACCTCGTCCCCGGCCAACAGGCGGGTATCGCCCTCCGGCGGCACCGACGTGTTGTGGCGGTAGATGGCCGCGACTCGCGCCTCGATGCCGGGCAGGAGATCGCGCAGCCGGTGGATGGGTTCGCCCACCATCGGCCCGCCTCGGTCGACCTCCATGCCGATCAGGAGCAGCCGCCCGTCGCCGAACTCCCGCACCTGCAGGGCGTCGGGGTACTCGATCAGGCTGGCGATGTAGTCCTTGATCAGCCGCTCGGGGCTAATGATGAAATCGACCGGAATCGCGGCCTTGTCGAACAGCGCGGGGTGGTCCTGGTAATCGGTCGCCCGGATCCGGGCGATCTTGGTGGGCGTGTGGTGGAGCGTCCAGGCCACCTGGCAGGCGAGCATGTTGGTCTCGTCGGAACTGGTGACGGCGATCAGCACGTCGGCGTCTCCGGCCCCGGCCTCCTCGAGCACGTCGGGCCGCGAGCCGAGCCCGTGGACGGTGCGAAGGTCGAGCCGGTCCTGGAGCCAGCTCAGCGCATCGGCATCGGTATCCACTACGGTCACGGAGTTGTCGGTCTCGTTCGCCAGGGCCGTGGCCACCGAACTGCCCACCTGCCCTGCTCCGAGTACGATGATCTTCATGTGGCCCCTCGCCCTGTTGCCAGTCGCCGCCGGGTCATGCCCCAGTGCCGGCAGAACGCTCCCCGGTCTGGATGCCGAGGGACTTCAGTTTCCGGTAGAGATTGGTGCGTTCCATCCCGGTACGCCGCGAAAGCTCGGTCATGGAACCGTCGGCGTTCTTCAATTGCGCCAGCAGGTAGCGCCGCTCGAACTCGTCGCGCGCCTCGCGCAGCGGCAGGTCGAGGTTGAGTGACACCAGTGGCGGGCCGGTCTCGCCGGACTCGTCGTCCACTGGTGTCAGGCCCAGTGCCCGCTGCACTTCCTGCTCGTCGATCACCTCCCCGCTGCCGAGGATCAGCAGGCGCTGCACGAGGTTCTTCAGCTCACGGACGTTCCCGGACCAGTGATGGTAGCGAAGGAGGTTTCGCGCACCGATGGTCAGCTCGCGGCGCGGCAGGCCCTCCACCTTGTGCGCCGACTCCAGGTAGTGGGCCAGCAGGACGGGGATGTCCTCGGGGTGCTGGCGCAACGGCTCGATGTGGATCGGCACCACCGAGAGGTGGTAGTAGAGATCCTCGCGGAAGTTGCCGGCACGCACCTCGGCCTCGAGATCCTTGCGTGTGGCGGCGATCACGCGCACGTCCACCCGCACCGGCTCGTTGCCACCGACGCGGAAGAACGACTGGCTTTCCAGCGCCGAGATCAGCTGCATCTGGGTCTGCTCGTCCATGTCGGCCGCCTCGGCGATGAACAGCGTGCCGCCGTTCGCCTGCTCGAGCAGCCCGTAGCGGACCCGACCGTCCTGCTCGGCGCCGAACAGCTCCACCGCGGCGTTCTGCCGACCGGAGACGGCCGAACCGCCGGTGTCGACGAAGGGGAAGTGCCGGCGGGCCGAGTGCCGGTGAATGAAGCGTGCCAGCGCCTGCTTGCCGGTACCCGGCTCGCCGGAGAGCAGCACCCAGGCATCATGGGAGGCCACCTTGAGCGCCTGCTCACGCAGCCCGTGCATGTACTCGGAATCGCCGATGAGGTCCAGCGGGTCGAGCTCGCCGCGCTTGAGGGCGGCGTTCTCCTGCGCCAGACGGCGGTTGTCCAGGGCGTGCTCGATCAGCAGCAGCAGCTTGTCGAGCGAGATGGGCTTCTCGATGAAGTCGAAGGCGCCGAGGCGAGTGGCCTCGACGGCGGTCTCGACGGTGCCGTGGCCGGACATCATGATCACCGGCCAGACCAGCTGGTCGCGTTCGTGCCACTCGCGCAAAAGGGCGATGCCATCGGTGCCCGGCATCCAGATGTCCAGCAGGATCAGGTCGGGCCGGCGCACGGCGATCGAGCCGCGTGCCTCCACCGCGTCACCTGCGCTGCTGACGGTGAAGCCCTCGTCCTCGAGCACGTCGACCAGCAGGTTGCGGATCTCGTTCTCGTCGTCGACGACCAGGATGTGTCCGATACTCATTCGTCAGGAAATCCCCGCTTGTCCATTAACCGGCTCCCGCGTTTCCATGCTACCGCGATTCGCCCGCGGCCGTCCGATCGCGGCCGGCACGTTCCCGCCCCGAGGCGAGCGGTAGTCGAATCGTAACGCGTGCGCCGCGATTGGCAAGCTGCGCGCCGGCCTCGGAGTCATCGGCCTGTGGCTGCTCGACCGCGTTCCAGGCATGCACGGCGCCGGCGTGTTCCTCGACGATCTTCTTGACGATGGCCAGGCCCAGTCCCGAGCCCTTGGGACGAGTGGTGGCATAGGGCTCGAACAGGCGGTCGAGCATGTCCGGTGGGAAGCCCGGCCCGTTGTCGGCCACCAGCAGCTCGGCCAGGCGGTCGCCTTCCTCGCCGACCACCCGCAGGCCCACAATCACCCGCGGATCTCCCACGGTTGCACCGTGTTCGGCCAGCGCCTGGCTGGCATTGCGTATCAGGTTGTGCAGCAGCTGACGGAGGCGGTTGGCATCACCCTCGACCCACACCGGCCCTTCCGCCTCGACCAGCAGGCGCACCTTCACCGAGGTGTTGCCACGGTAGAGCTCGACGACCTGCGCGGCCAGTGCGGCCAGATCGATCCACTCCAGGCGCACCTCCGGTGGCCGGGCATAGTCGGCGAACTCGTTGACCATCTGCTTCATCGCATCGACCTGGGCGATGATCGTCGCCGTGGCCCGGTCGAGGATCGGCCCGTGGGTCTCGTCGAGCTGCGGCAGGATGCGCCGCCGCAGCCGCTCGGCCGACAGGCCGATCGGCGTGAGCGGGTTCTTGATCTCGTGGGCCAGGCGTCGCGCCACCTCGGACCAGGCCGCGTCGCGCTGGGCCTGGATCAGGGCGGTGACGTCCTCCAGCACCACCACGTAGCCGCCGACCTCCGCATCGCCCCCCGGCGGCAGGGCGGCGAGCCGGGCGAGCAGGACCTTTCGCCCGGAGCCGTTCATGATGCGCAGCTGCGCCTCGAGCGTCTCGCCCGGATGCGGCACGCCGGCCTCCATCGCCCCCTCGAAGGCCTCGCAGAGCGGGCGCAGGTTGGGATGCTCCTGGCAGATCTCCTCGAAGTTCCGCTCGAACAGCTCGTCACCGGAGATCCCCAGGATGTGCTGACTGACCGAATTGCCGCTGATCACGCGCCCGTCGTAGGACAGCGTCAGCACGCCCGAGGAAAGGTGCTGGATCACGGTGTCCAGATAGTCGCGCTCCTTGTCCGCCAGCTCCTGCAGCTCCCGCATGACGTCATGCGCCCGGCGCACCCGCGCGGTCATGGTGTTGAAGGACTGCACCAGCTGGCCGAGATCGTCGCGCCGGTCGACCGGCAGCCGCAGGCTGTAGTCGCCCTCGGCCACCGCCCGGGTGCCGGCCGCGAGTTCGCGGATAGGGCTGAGCAGGCGACGGGCAGCGAGGAACGCCAGCCACACGGCGGTCAGCAGCGAGAGCAGCAGGGCCAGGGTCAGCGCCAGCGAGAACGTCTGCTTGAGCGACTTGTGCAGGAAGACCAGCTCGCGATAGTCGTCGAAGGCCGCCTGCACGCTCTTGGATAGCTCGTTGGCCTCGCCGGGCACGTCGAACAGCGCCTGCAACACGCGCTTGCCGCCGTCGCTGGTCAGCCCCGCCTCCAGCGGTACCACCACCCGGATCTGCAGGTTGCCGTCCCCGCCCGGATCGAGACCGATGAAGTCCCGACCGGAGCGAGCATGAGCGAGCGCAGTCTCGTCGGCCCGGGCGGGCACGATGTCCTGGGGGTCGTCCGACGAGGAGGCGACGATCAGGTTGCGCTGGCCGAGGATGGTCATCTCTTGAGCCCCGGTGTCGCGGCGAATCTGCGACAACTCCAGCGCGATCAGTTCCGAACCACCGTCACGCAGCTGCCTCGCCGCACGGCGGGTATCGTCGAGCGCCTGGCGCATGCGGCCGTCGAACGACATCTGCGAGAGCGACAGGGCATCGGTCATCGCCTGCTCGACCTGCACGTCGAACCAGGAGTCGATCCCCCGCTGCACGAAGGTCAGCGAGAAGTAGAAGACGATGGCCACCGGCACCGCGGCCAGCGACACGAAGGTCAGCACCAGTCGGGCCGTGAGGCGAGCCCCGGGCTTGCCGCGGCGGTAATCGCGGATCAGGCGGAGGATATGGGCCAGCACCACCAGCGCGAGGAACAGCAGGCCCGCGGCGCTGACCCCCAACAGGGTCAGGAACAGCCCCTCGGGCTGCTCGACGGCGCGCAGCGAGTCCGAGACCAGGTAGAGGAGGACCAACAAGAGCACCACCACCATGGCGCTCACCACGGGAATGAGGCGTCGGATCATCTTCCTGATGCCTCGCCCCAGTCTCATTCGGCGCGCTCTCCCGACAGGCTCCAGAGGAACCAGTCACTGCTCAGATCCCAGGCCGGGTCGATCAGCGCCGGCACTCTCAGTGGCAGTGGCAGCTTGTTGACCTGCAGGCGGACGCGCATCCGGCCCAGCAGCCGTTCCCTGCCCTCCAGCTGTTCCCAGCGCGCCAGCCGCCAGGCGCGGATGCGGGACATGGAGTCGACCGCCCCCGACAGGTCGGTGAAGGTATGGGTCTCCCGGGCGGTGAAGTCGGTCACCATCCAGGTGCGTGACAGGGCGTGATATTCGAGCTTCAGGCGGCGCTTGCCGCTTGCCAGCCGCCGGTCCCACAGCCACTCCCGCGGCTCGGCGATGTCGGCCTCGACCACGAGATTCAGGGCGATCGAGTTGCGCATCGCCTCGATGACCTCCTCGCCCGGCGAGATGGCGAGATCCGCGTCCACGAACACGGCCCCGTCACGGACCTCCGCATGGACGTCCACCACGCGGGTACCGCCCCAGGCCGCCTGCCCGAACAGCAGCGCGGGCAGCAGCAGGCCCAGGCACCAGCGGCTGCGCACCGTCCCGGCGTTCATGCGGGCTCCTTCCGCTTTTCCAGCACGGCGTAGTAGAAACCGTCGTGACCGTCGACCTCGGGAAACAGCTGTCGCCCGACGGACTGGGGCTCCCCCCAGTCGACGTCCATGGCGGGAGCCAGCGCATCGGGGTGGTCGCGCAGGAACGACTCCATCTGGCCGGCGTTCTCGCGACGCAGGATCGAGCAGGTCGCGTAGACCATGCGCCCGCCAGGCCGCAGCAGCGGCCAGAGCCGCTCGAGGATCTCGCGCTGTCGCCCGACCAGCGCCTTGACATCCTCGGGACGGCGCAGGCGCTTGATGTCCGGGTGACGGCGGATGACCCCGGTGGCCGAACAGGGCACATCGGCGAGGATGCGGTCGAAGGCGCCCGGATGGTCGATCGTCTGCGTGGCGATGTCGGCACACACCAGTTCGGCAAAGCGTCCGGCACGCTCGAGGTTGTCCTGGACGCGCGCCAGCCGGGTGACGTCCACGTCCACGGCCATCATCTCCAGCGTCGGGACGGTGTCGAGCATCGCCAGCGTCTTGCCGCCCGGGGCGCAGCAGGCGTCGAGCACACGCTGTCCCGGCGACAAGTCCATGAGCTCGGCCGCCAGTTGCGCGGCCTCGTCCTGCACGGAAACCAGCCCCTGGTGGAAGCCCGGCAGTCGTTCGATGTCCAGCGGGCTGGCCAGCGCGATGCCGTAACGGGCATGGCGGGTCGGGTGAGCCTCGACCGACTGCTCGGCGAGACGTTCGAGATAACCCTCGACGCTTTCCGCGGAGGCGTTGACACGCAGCGTCATGGGCGGATGAGTCGCCAGCCGGTGACCGATCTCGATGGCGAATGCCTCTCCCCAGTCGGCCGCCAGCATGCCGAACAGCCACTCCGGCAGGCGGGCCTGCACGTGGGCGGGTGCCTGGTCGAGCGGCATCTCGTCGGCCTCGATCTGGCGGACGGCGCGGCGCAGAACGGCATTGACCAGTCCGGTCGCCCAGTTCTGGTTGATCTCGCGCGCGGCATGCACGGCGGCATTGACCACGCGGGACGGCTCGCGACGCGATCCGGTCAGCCGCTCCAGGCCGACCAGCAGCAGCATGCCGACCTCCGCCCCCTTCGAGGAAAGAGGCCGGTCGAGCAGCTCATCGCGCCAATACACCAGCCGTTCGTAGTGGCGCAGAACCTCGTAGCTCATCGCCTGGATGACACTGCGGTGCGCCGGCTGTGCACGGGCAGTCAGATCGGGCAGCACGCCGTCGAGCGAGCGCCCCCGCTCGACCACCTGCAAGAGCCCTTCGGCCACGAGGGCCTCGGGCGAACGGGGCCCGGCATCCTGCCCCCCGCGCCGCCGCGGGCGGCCGCGACCGCGGGCCGGCCGATTCTGCTCCGCTTCAGCCAAGCTTCACCCCCTCGAGCGACCGCCCCCGGGCGAAATCCGCCGCGCTGACAGGGCGGCCGCCGGCACGCTGGACGCTGGTCAGCACCAGCCAGCCGTCGCCGGCCTGGACGGCGAACCCGTCACCGGTCAGTTCCATCACCTCGCCGGGCTCGCCCTGCCGGGCTGCCGGGGCCACCCTTGCGCCCCATACCCGCAGGGGCTTGCCCTCGAACTCGGTCTGCGCCACCGGCCAGGGATTGAAGGCCCTCACCCGGCGCTCGAGCAGATCGGCCGGCTCGCGCCAGTCGATGCGGGCCTCGGGTTTGGCGAGCTTGGCCGCGTAACAGGCCTGCGCGTCGTCCTGTGGCTCGGGCGCCCCACTGCCCTCGATGATCCACGGCAACGCCTCGATCAGAGCGGTAGCGCCCAGCGGGGCCAGCCGATCGTGCAGGCTGGCCGCGGTGTCATCGGCATGGATCGGTTCGACCAGCTTGTGCCACATCGGTCCCGTGTCCAGCCCGGCCTCCATCTGCATGATGGTGATGCCCGTCGCGGTGTCGCCCGCTTCGATGGCACGGTTGATGGGCGCGGCCCCGCGCCAGCGTGGCAGCAGCGAGGCATGGATGTTCACCGCCCCCAGGCGAGGCATCTCCAGCACCGCCGGCGGCAGTATCAGGCCATAGGCCGCTACCACCAGCAGGTCGGGACGATGGCTGGCGAGTCGTTCCTGCGCCGCGGCATCGCGCAGGCTGACCGGCTGCTCCACCGGCAGCCCCAGCTCGAGTGCCGCCTGCTTGACCGGCGACGCCGTGAGCTTCTTGCCGCGTCCCGCAGGGCGGTCGGGCTGGGTGTAGGCGGCGACCAGTTCGAGCCGCTCGCCGGAGATCTCGCCGAGCCGGGCCAGCGCCTCGAGGGCCGGCACGGCGAAGTCGGGCGTCCCGCAGTAGACGACGCGCAGGGTCATACACGCTCCCGGCGCAGGGCCTTTTCCATCTTCTTGCGGATGCGCTGCTGCTTGAGCGGGGAGAGGTAGTCGATGAACAGCCGCCCATCGAGGTGGTCGAGCTCGTGCTGGAAGCAGATGGCCAGCAACCCGTCGAGTTCCTGCTCGAAGGCCTTGCCCTTCTCGTCCCGGGCCCGAACCAGGATGCGCTCGGCCCGGACGATGGTCTCGTTGACTCCGGGGATCGACAGGCACCCCTCCTCGGACTCCACCGACCCGGCGCGTTCGACGATCTCCGGGTTGACGAAGGCCCTCGCCCCGCTGCGGTCCTCGCTCACGTCGGCGACGAACAGGCGACGGTGCTGGTCGATCTGCGTCGCCGCGAGCCCGATGCCCCGCTCCTGGTACATGGTCTCGAACATGTCGCCCACCAGCTCGGAGAGCTCGGGCTCGAAGGCATCGACCGGGCGGGCGATCTCGCGCAGCCGCTCGTCGGGGTAGATCAGGATGTCTCGCAGACTCATAAGTCAATCACCGGAATGAACTTGCCCTCTGGCCTCGGCCACGCTGGACTGTGAGGGCGAAATCTTTTACAACAAGCCGTATTTGGGGCTACATTGTACGCGAGCCTGAGCTCGGCAGAACCCAGAATATCTATTGTCGACAACCCCGGCTCCGGGCCTTTTTCGGACCAGGGTATGCCCGGGTTGCTCAACACATGGCCGGAAACCAAGGACGTTAAGAGATGAGATCAAGAAAAGGACTCCCCCTGGCACTCGTGGTCGCGAGCCTGGCACCCGTGGTCGCCGGCCTCTCGGGCTGCGCCTTCAACGACCGGGAAATCGTCAACGAACGCTCGACCTACGACAGCAACGCCCTGCCCGTCGGGGCCGAGCGCGGCCCGGTCAAGCGCAGCCTGGACGCCGAGGAAACCCGGGACCAGTTCCGCGACCTCTCGCAGAAAGACTACGTGGTCCAGCCGGGCGACACCCTCTGGTCGATCGCCAACCACTTCCTCAAGGACCCCTACTACTGGCCCGAGATCTGGTACATCAACCCGGACATCGACAACCCGCACCGCATCTATCCCGGCGATCACATCAGCATCGTGTTTGTCGGCGACCGCCCGCGACTGACGGTCGGTCTCCGGCCGCACATCCGCTACGAGTCGCTGCCGCCGGAGGTCTCCGCGATCCCGCTGGACAAGCTGCGCCCCTTCCTCAGCCATGACCAGGTGCTGAGCGAGGAAGATCTCGAATCCGCTCCCTACATCCTCGCCAACCGCGAAGGGTCCATCCACGCCAGCGACGGCGACATCGCCTACGCACGTCCCGCACTCGACGGCGAGCGCACTCGCCACGCCGTGGTCGAAAAGGGCAAGCCCCTGATCGACAGCCGGACCGGGGAGATGCTGGGTTACCGCGCGATCTACAAGGGCGAGGCCCACGTCGAGGAAATCGGTGACCCCAGCACGCTCCTGCTCAAGGACACGGTCCGTGAAGTGCAGGAAGGCGACCGCCTGGTGGAGATGACCGAAGAGGCGTTCACCCAGGACGTCCAGCCGCAGATCCCGGCCTTCCCGATCGACGCGGCGATCATCCTCCTGCCTGACGCGATCACCCAGGTGGGCGACAACCAGGTGATCGTGATCGACCGCGGTTCCGAAGCGGGCGTCAGCCCCGGCGACCTGCTGCAGATCAGCAAGCGCGGCCGCGTGATCGAGGACAAGTTCGCCCCGCGCAAGACTGGCGACGAGGTCGAACGCCTGAGCGACCTGCGTGGCCCCGCCGTGGCCCTGCCCGACTACCCGATCGGCACCGCCATGGTATTCCGCGTCTACGACCGGGTGAGCTATGCCCTGGTCGCCAAGGCCACCAAGCCGATCCACGAGGGCGACTTCGCTCGCACCCCGCTGCAGGACAGCGGTCGCTGATCCGGAGTGTCGTCGGCACCGCGGCCGCCCGCGGCCAACCGTGCCCGGGACGCCCTGATCCAACTGCTCTCGATCCGCGGCATGGGGCCGCGACGTCTCGGCCTGCTGCTCGACGGCTTCGGCACGCCCGAGGCCGCCGTCGATGCGTCCGCCCACCAATGGCGCGAGCTCGGCCTGCCCGAAGGCGTCTGCCACGCCAACCCCGATGCCGAGAAATGCGATGCCATCCATGGCTGGCTGGCCGCCTCGGACTCACATCACCTGATCGGACGACACGACCCCGGGTTTCCCGACCGGCTGCGCGAGCTGCCGGACGCCCCGGTGGCCCTGTTCTGTCGCGGGCGCGTGGCGTCACTGCACGATCCGCAGCTGGCCATCGTCGGTTCACGCACGCCGACCAGCGGCGGTCGGCAGAACGCCTTCGCCTTCGCCGAGCATCTCGCCGCCCAGGGACTCACGATCACCTCCGGTCTGGCCCTGGGCGTGGACAGCGCGGCCCATCGCGGCGCCCTGGCCGCCGGGGGCATCACCGTGGCCGTGCTCGGCTCCGGGCCCGATCGGATCTACCCGCCCGAGAACGAGTCGCTGGCCGACGAGATCGTCGCCGGCGGCGGGCTGGTGGTCTCCGAATGGCTGCCCGGCACCGGGCCGAAGCGGGGTCACTTCCCACGCCGCAACCGGCTGATCAGCGGTCTGTCGCACGGCGTACTGGTGGTCGAGGCCTCGCTCAAGAGCGGCTCGCTGATCACCGCCCGGCTGGCCGGCGAGCAGGCCCGGGACGTGTTCGCCATCCCCGGCTCCATCCACAACCCTCTTGCACGCGGCTGTCACCAGTTGATCCGCGAGGGGGCCAAGCTGGTCGAGACCGGACGGGACGTGCTCGAGGAACTGGCCCCCGCACTGGGCGCCTACCTGTCACCGGCCGCCGCCCGAGCCGGGCAGGACGACAGCGGGGCGCACGCTTCCGAGCCACCGTCCGCGGAGGAGTTTCCCCTCGACCCGGACCAGCAGCACATCCTCGACCTGCTGGGCTACGACCCGCAGCCGGCCGACCGGCTGATCGAGGCGAGCGGATTGACCGCCGCGGAGGTTTCCTCCATCCTGCTCATGCTTGAACTGGCCGGACAGGTGGCCACCCTGCCCGGCGGGCTCTATGCCCGCACGAGCTGAACACCCCAGCAAGGCACCACCCACCGTCCTTCCCACCGCCAGCCCCGACCTGCCCGGCTCATGCCGGCCGCAGGCACGAGCCATCATGCTTCGGTGAGTCAATGAAAGAGACCGTTCTCGACCTGTTGATGTTCCTCTTCGAGAATTACATGGAAGACGAGGACCGCTTCCCCCCGCAGAACGAACGCGCCGGCCTGCAGGTGAAACTGCTCGAGGCCGGCTTCGATCACGACGAGATCGAGCACGCCTTCGAGTGGCTGGAAGGCGTGCTGCAGCAGGGAAGCGTCGGCGGAGCCGAGCATGCACAGGCCTTCCGTGTCTACAGTGACGAGGAACAGGCGGCACTCGACGTCGAGGCCCGCGGCTTCTTGATGCAGCTCGAGCAGATCGGCGTGCTCTCTCCCTCCGCCCGCGAGACGGTGATCGAGCGGGCGCTGGCCCTCGGCGAGGACGAGATCGACGTCGAACGGCTCAAGTGGGTCGTGCTGCTGGTCCTGTTCGCCAAGCCGGGCGAGGAGCAGGCCTTCGCCTGGATGGAAGATCTGGTGTTCGAAGACGCCGCCGTACTGCACTGAGTCATAAGCGAAAGACATTCTATGAGCGAAAATCTGGTCATCGTCGAATCCCCCGCCAAGGCCAAGACGATCAAGAAATACCTCGGCCCAGGCTACGAGGTGCTGGCGTCCTACGGCCACGTGCGGGACCTGGTGCCCAAGAACGGCGCGGTGGATCCCGAGCAGGATTTCGCCATGAACTACACGGTGATCGACAAGAACAAGAAGCATGTCGACGCCATCAAGAAGGCCCTGAAGAAGGCCGACACTCTCCTGCTGGCGACTGACCCCGACCGCGAGGGCGAGGCCATTTCCTGGCACCTCTACGAGCTCCTCAAGGACAGCGGCCTGCTCGACACGCGCGAGGCCAAGCGCGTGGTCTTCTACGAGATCACCAAGCGGGCCGTGCAGGAGGCCATCGCCCATCCGCGTGGCCTGTCCCACGACCTGATCGACGCCCAGCAGGCCCGTCGTGCGCTGGACTACCTGGTGGGCTTCAACCTGTCGCCGCTGCTGTGGAAGAAGATTAATCCGGGCCTGTCCGCCGGTCGCGTGCAGAGCCCGGCCCTGCGGATGATCGTCGAGCGCGAGGAGGAGATCGAGGCCTTCACCCCCCGCGAGTACTGGTCGATCGCCGCCGACTGCCGCACCAATGATCAGCCCTTTTCGGCTCGCCTCTACCAGCTCGACGGCAAGAAGGTCGCGCAGTTCACGCTCGAGGAGGAGGCGACCGCCACCGCCGCGCGCGAACGCCTCGAGGCCGCCGCCGGGGGCAAGCTCACCGTCGCCAAGGTCGACCGGCGCGAGCGCCGGCGCAACGCCGCCCCGCCCTTCACCACCTCCACCATGCAGCAGGAGGCGGTGCGCAAGCTGGGTCTGTCGGCATCCCGCGCCATGCGGGTCGCCCAGGAACTCTACGAGGGCGTGGACATCGGCGCCGGCACCGTGGGCCTGATCACCTACATGCGTACCGACTCGGTCAACCTGTCCAATGACGCGATCGGCGAGCTCCGCGCCCACATCGGCGAAAGCTACGGCGCGGACTATGTGCCGGAAAGCCCCAATTTCTACCGCACCAAGTCGAAGAACGCCCAGGAGGCCCACGAGGCCATCCGCCCCACCTCGGTTGCCAACACGCCGGAGAAGGTGCGTGCGTTCCTCAACCGCGACCAGTTCCGTCTCTACGAGATGATCTTCAAGCGCACGCTGGCCTCGCAGATGACCCCGGCGGTCTTCGACCAGGTCTCCGTGGACCTGGCCGCAGGCGACGAGCACAGCTTCCGCGCCACCGGCTCGACCCTGAAGTTCCCGGGCTTCATCGCCGCCTACCGCGAGGACGAGGACGACCAGGCTTCCGACAAGGACGACGACCGTCGCCTGCCGCCGCTGGAGGAAGGCCAGCAGATCGAGCTGGCCGCGATCAACGCCACCCAGCACTTCACCGAACCGCCGCCGCGCTTCACCGAAGCGAGCCTGGTCAAGACGCTCGAGCAGTACGGCATCGGCCGCCCGTCGACCTACGCCAGCATCATCTCCACGCTGCGCTCACGCGAGTACGTCGAGCTGGAACAGCGTCGCTTCCGCCCCACCGACATGGGCCGGGTGGTCAACGGCTTTCTGACCGAGTATTTCCGCGACATCGTCGACTACGAGTTCACCGCCAAGCTCGAGGACGAGCTCGATGCCGTCTCGCGCGGCGAGACCGACTGGGTGCCGTTGCTGCGCGAGTTCTGGGAACCGTTCTCCGAGCGCATCGAGCACACCCAGCAGAACGTCTCTCGCCAGGAGGCCGCCCAGGGCCGCGAGCTCGGCGTCGACCCTAAGAGCGGCAAGCCAGTGGTCGCCCGCCTGGGTCGTTTCGGGCCGTTCGTGCAGATCGGCACCAAGGACGACGAGGAAAAGCCCAAGTTCGCCTCGCTGCGCCCGCACCAGAGCATCGCGACCATCACGCTCGACGAGGCGATGGAGCTGTTCAAGCTGCCGCGCGATCTGGGCGAGACGCCCGAGGGCGAGCCGGTGCAGGCCAACATCGGTCGTTTCGGCCCCTACGTGAAGTACGGCAGCAAGTTCGCCTCGCTCGGCAAGGAAGATGATCCCTACACCATCGAGCTGCCCCGGGCGCTGGAGGTGATCGAGACCAAGAAGCTCGCCGAGAAGAACCGCATCATCAACGAGTTCGACGACGGCATCCAGGTGCTCAACGGCCGCTACGGCCCCTACGTCACCGACGGCAAGAAGAACGCCAAGATTCCCAAGGACACCGACCCGAAGACGATCACCCACGAGCAGGCCCTCGAGATGATCGCCCAGGCGCCGGAACGCAAGGGCCGCGGCCGCCGGACCGCCGCGAAGAAGACCACCTCGGCGAAGACCACGGGCGCGAAGGCCACGGCCACGAAATCGACGGCAAAGAAGACGACCGCGAAGAAGTCCACGGCCAAGAAGACCACCGCCCGCAAGAGCACGGCGAAGAAGAGCGGCTCGTCCGACAGCTGACCCGATGGAACACGACGGACTTTCGGCCTTCCAGCTACGCGAGATCGCCCGCCACCTCGATGCGGGCGGGCTGATCGCCTATCCCACCGAGGCGGTGTTCGGCCTGGGCTGCAACCCGCTCGACGGGGCGGCCGTGCTGAAGCTGCTGGCGCTCAAGCGGCGCGACCCCGCCAAGGGGCTGATCCTGATCGCCGACGATCCGGACAGCCTGCGACCGTATACCTCGCTCGACCCGGGCGACTGGGAGCGCATCTGCCGCGACTGGCCGGCTCCGCGCACCGTGATCGTCCCGGCCGCGCCAGGCGTACCCGACTGGCTGACCGGAGGACGGGACGAGATCGCCCTGCGGATACCCGCCCACCCGACCGCGCGCGCTATCTGCGCGGCCTTCGGCGGCCCGATCGTCTCGACCAGCGCCAACGTGAGCGATCACCCGCCGGCCCGCAGCGCGCTGCTCGCCAGGCGCGCCTTCGCCGCCGATGGCGTACGCATCGTCCCGGGCACGGTCGACCGCCGCGCCCGCCCCTCGCAGATCATTCACTGGCCCACCGGGCGAGTCATCAGGAGCTGATACCGTGGAGATTCAAGCCGTTAGGGATTATCTGGTCGACCTGCAGGATCGCATCGTCGCCGGCCTTGAGGGTCAGGAAGACGGCACGCGCTTCGCCCACGACGACTGGAAACGCCCACCGGGCGACCATCTCAACGGCGAGGGCCGCGGGCGGATCCTCGAGGGCGGCAGCACCTTCGAGCGCGCCGGGATCAACTTCTCGCACGTCACCGGCAACAAGCTGCCGCCCTCGGCCACCGCCCACCGGCCGGATCTCGCCGGCGGGTCGTTCGAGGCCATGGGCGTTTCGCTGGTCATCCACCCGCGCAATCCCTACGTTCCCACGTCGCACGCCAACGTGCGCTTCTTCCAGGCGAGCAAGGAAGGCGTCGAACCCGTGTGGTGGTTCGGCGGCGGCTTCGATCTGACGCCCTACTACGGCTTCACCGAGGATGCCGTGCACTGGCACGAGCAGGCCGAGGCCGCCTGTCGTCCCTTCGGCGAGGACCACTACCCGCGCTTCAAGCAGTGGTGCGACGAGTACTTCTGGCTCAAGCACCGCGACGAGCCGCGCGGCGTGGGCGGACTGTTCTTCGACGACTATGGCGCCGACGGCGACGTGGACTTCGAGACGGCCTTCGGCTTCATGCGCTCGGTGGGCGACCATTACCTGCCGGCCTACCTCCCGATCGTCGAAAAGCGCAAGGACACGCCGTACGGCGAGCGCGAGCGCGACTTCCAGGCCTATCGGCGCGGGCGCTACGTGGAGTTCAACCTGGTCTACGACCGCGGCACGCTGTTCGGCCTGCAGTCCGGCGGACGTACCGAGTCGATCCTGATGTCCATGCCGCCGCGGGCCGACTGGCGCTACGACTGGCACCCGGAGCCGGACAGCGAGGAGGCACGCCTCTACGACGAGTTCCTGCGCCCGCGCGACTGGCTGGCCGAGCGGTAACCGTCACCGCCT
>NZ_JAWLBP010000009.1:39349-44615 GCF_041687595.1 Guyparkeria sp.
TACGACTGGCACCCGGAGCCGGACAGCGAGGAGGCACGCCTCTACGACGAGTTCCTGCGCCCGCGCGACTGGCTGGCCGAGCGGTAACCGTCACCGCCTGCGGGAGCGGGCCCGCTCCCACAGAAAAGGGCGAACCCCAAGGCAAGTGGGGTTCGCCCTTTGTCATTCCGCTGATCTTCCAGGGAGCTCTTGCTTCAATCGAGCCGCTCGAGCGCGTGGGTCGTGCCGACCGGGATCATCCAGTCCTGGTAGCGGTTGCTGTAGTGCACCACCCAGCCACGCGCCCGTAGCCGCTCGCCTTCCAGTGATTCGAAGTCCCAGCCGGGGAAGCTCTCGAGCCGGTCCCGATCGATCTTCAGCGCCACGCGGCCCTCGAGATTGATCCAGATGTTGTTGCGGCTCTGCCCCACCGACACCACACGCCCCTGGACGATCGCCGCGCCCTGCACGTGATCCGGGATGCCCTCGCGCGTCGGCAGGCCGGGATCGTAGGCCGGCAGTGACCAGATACCGCGCCCTGTCCGGCGGGCCTCGCGCTCACGGGCGGTCAGGCAGTCGGCCAGTTCCAGGTTGGGTGCGACGAATACCGCCATCGCGACGCCCTGCTTGAGCAGATCTGCCTGCACGGAGCGGCCGTCGGGCAGGTAGAGGTAGGAAAGCCGGCGACCGTAGCGGTCCTCGCTTTCGGCGGCATCGACCACGACTACGCGGTTTTGCGACTCGGCAAGCAGCGCCCGCAGGGCCTGCTGCGCCTCGCGGGCGAAGGGCTCGTCTTCCGCCCCGTCGCGCCCCAACTCGGGGGTATCGATACCGACCAGGCGCACCCGGTCGCCGTTGGTCAGGCGAACGGTGTCACCGTCGTTGACATAGCCGACCGTGGCTGACTCCGTGACCAGATCGGTCGGCGGGGCGCAGGGCCCCGTGAGCTCTTCCCCTGCCACGCAGCCGCTCGACAGCCCGGCAAGGACGAGCAGTGCAGCGAGCGCGGGGCGGCGCAGGCCGTGGGGGCGCCAACGAAAAAGGGCACCGAACGCCAGCCCGATGCCCTTCGCTGTTTCCCGGCAGAATTGCACAGGAACGACCTGCCGGCCGCGCTTACTTGCGACCGTAGCGGTTGCGGAACTTGTCCACCTGCTTGGCCATGCTGCCCTCGGAGCGCTTGCCCGTGAAGAACGGGTGGCTCGCGGAGGAAACGTCAACCTTGACCAGCGGGTACTCGTTGCCGTCTTCCCACTTGATGGATTCCTTCGACTGGATGGTCGAACGGGTCAGGATGGCAAAGTCCGCCGCCACGTCCTGGAACACCACCGGCCGATAGTTCGGGTGAATGCCTTCTTTCATCTCGATTCTGCCCCTGAAAAAATAAAGTTCGTCGCGTCGGCAGGCAGTCTGCCCGACGTGTTCATTGAATCGTGTCGCCTGTTCCCGCCCGCCGGATGGCGGGCTGTCCCGACATCGGGGCACGGTCTGCCCGACCCGGGACGGCCAAGGCGCGAGAGTTTACCCGAACCTCCCCGGCGGAACAAGGCCCTATGGCGTCCTGCGCTGGCGCTAAGGGGTGCGCGCCAGAGCCCAGACCGAGACGTGGGAGACACCCGCCCGGCGCAGCGCCCGGGTCAGTGCCTCCGCACTGGCACCGGTGGTCAGCACGTCGTCGACGATCGCCACCCGCTCGGGCAACGGCCCGTCGGCCTCGAAGGCATTCCGGAGCACCCGGTTGCGCTCGGCCGCCGTCAGTGTCGTCAGCGAGCCGGTATCGCGCAACCGGCAGGCCGCGCGCGGCAGGATCGGCAGACCGAGGGCCCGTCCCGGGCCCGCGGCGAGCAGCCGGGCCTGGTTGAAGCCCCGCCGGCGATGCTGGGCCGGGTGCTGCGGCATCGGCACGATCGCCTCGGGCGGCGCCCCGCCGCCACCCACGTCCGCGACAACGGCATGCGCCAGGGTGTCGCGCAGCAGGGTGAGCACGCTGAAGTCCTGGTGGTATTTCAGCCGGTGGACGAGGTGGCGCACGGGTGGCTCGAGATCGACCGCCGCCACGGCCGCCTCGAATCGACGGGGGTGCCGCAGGCAGCGGCCGCAGCGCAAGGGGCCATCGCCCCCCTCGTGTTCATGTACGATCCCGCAGCCGGGACAGCGACTCCGCCCCAGCAGCGCCTGCCATTCGTGCCAGCACGACGGGCACAGGCCGTGGGGCTCGACCGTGTCTCGGGTACAGAGATGGCAGGGCGCCGGCAGCCAACGGCGCCTTCCCGACGAAATCCTTTTCATGCTAACCTGCATTCAATACGCATGTTTTAGAGGTCGACGCATCATGAACCAAGACGCGCAGACAATCCGTGACGAGGCGGACGAGGAACACACCCCGACCCGCATCTCGGGCCGCTCGGCCCGCCGGGCTGCCAGCTGGTTCAACTGGGGCAACATCATCGCGATGATCGTGCCCCTGCCGCTGGCGATCTTCTGGACCGGCCTCTCCATGCTGGTCTACGCGCTCAACCGGCACCACCCCAACCCCAAGGTGGGGTATTACACGCAGCAGGCGGCCTACCGTTTCTACGCCATCGCCGGCACGGCGGTGGTCATCGGTACTTTTGCCCCGCCCAGCCTGACGTTCTACCTCGCGCTGTGGGCGATCGCCGCGGTGATTATCATCCCCTGGTCGCTTTACGATCTCTACCGGATCAAGCAAGATACCTGGGAAGATTCCTTCACCGAAGCCCCCGAAACCTTCGAGGACTAATGAGCTCATGACCCGCCCGCGCTGGACCACCCAGGAGGCTCTCGACCTGTTCGAGCAGCCCTTCAACGATCTCCTTTTCCAGGCCCAGCAGGTGCACCGCGAACACTTCGATCCGAACGCGGTGCAGGTCAGCACCCTGCTCTCGATCAAGACCGGCGCCTGCCCGGAAGACTGCAAGTACTGCTCGCAGAGCGCCCGTTACGACACCGGCCTCGAGCGCGAGCGGCTGCTGCCGCTCGACGAGGTGCGTGTTGCCGCCCGCCGTGCCCGCGAGAAGGGCGCCTCGCGCTTCTGCATGGGTGCCGCCTGGCGCAACCCCACCGACCGCCAGCTCGAGAACGTGATCGACATGGTCCGCGTGGTCAAGGAAACCGGCATGGAGGCCTGCGTCACCCTCGGCATGCTCAAGCCCGAGCAGGCCAGCCGTCTCAAGGAAGCCGGGCTGGACTACTACAACCACAATATCGACACCTCGGCCGAGTACTACGACCAGGTGATCACCACCCGCTCGATCGAGGATCGCCTCGAGACGCTCGATCACGTGCGCGAGGCGGGCATCAACGTCTGCTCCGGCGGCATACTCGGCATGGGCGAATCGCGCGAGGATCGAGCCTCCTTCCTGACCACGCTGGCCAACCTCGAGCGCGCGCCGGAATCCGTGCCGCTGAACATGCTGGTGCGCATTCCCGGCACGCCGATGGCCGACGTGCCCGCGCTCGACCCGATCGAGTTCATCCGCACCATCGCCGTGGCCCGCATCCTGATGCCGAGCTCGCACGTGCGCCTGTCCGCCGGTCGCGAAGGCATGAGCGAGGCGATCCAGGCCTGGTGCTTCTTTGCCGGTGCGAACAGCATCTTCTATGGCGAGAAGCTCCTGACCACCGAGAACGCCGACGCGGCGGCCGACGAAGCCATGTTCGCCAAGCTCGGCCTGACCCCGCTGATCCCCGACGGCTGCCAGCTCGACGAGCCGGCCGACAGCCAGCAGGCCTCCGTCTCGGCCTGATCGGCAACGACACCACGGCCATTACGGGCCGCGACTGACCACCCGGTCGGCCGCGGCCCGTTTCGTTTGGCACGCCGAGCAATCGAAGCCCCATTGTGCGAGCGGGCGCCGCAGGCGCGGCTTTAGCCGCGATGCGTAGAGGAAGGCTTTGTCCCATCGCGCCTGAAGGCGCTCCCACGCTTTCGCCAACCGCACGGCAAAATCGGCCCGGCCCGCTATTCACCAACCCGATCGACGGCGACCTCCACCTCGTCGGGCGCCAGGCAAACCCGGTCATCGCAGGCCTGCAGATCGAGGCGCAGGCGCGTCGGCATCTCGCCGGTCACGGGCACCCGCAACTCGAGCACTCCTTCGTAGACATCGATCGCCGAGCGGGCGAACTCGGCGCGAAACGGCTTGCCAGACGGATAGTCGATCGATCCGATCTCGCCATCCAGGGCGGTGACCCGGGTCGGCACCAGGAAGTCCTCGCTGGCCGGGTTGGCATTGATGTGAAAGCCCTCGTCGATGGCGAGGCGCACGACGATGACCTCACCGCCCTCGGCCGCGCGCGCCTCGACCTCGACGTGATCGCGCGTCTCGCCCGGCCCGCCGATGGTCTCGGTCGCCTCGGCCAGTTGTGCCGCCTCGCGCGTCACCACCTCGGCACGTGACGGCCGGGCCAGTGCCCCGACCAGGAAACCCCAGTCGGCCGGCGCGGCATCGACCTCGGCGGCGAACCCCGCCAGCGCGCGCACGGCCCGTTCCTGGCGCGTGGGATCGTTGAGCACAGCGCCCAAGTCCAGCAGGAACACCACCGCCTGCGAGTGCCCCGACGGCGAGGCGTCGTCACCCACCA
The DNA here is from genome assembly GCF_041687595.1 of Guyparkeria sp. NCBI lineage: Bacteria > Pseudomonadati > Pseudomonadota > Gammaproteobacteria > Chromatiales > Thioalkalibacteraceae > Guyparkeria > Guyparkeria sp. The sequence goes on from NZ_JAWLBP010000009.1 coordinate 43,934, forward strand.
GCGGCGGGCTGAGCGGCAACCCGCCGCCCGATTCCGGCGGGCGCTCGTGCAGCCGCCCCGACTCGTCGAGGTATTCGCGCTCGATCGTCGCGGCGATTCGCTGGGCGCGGAACAGCCAACGGATATCGTGGCTCGATCCGTACAGCGCCAGCATCAGGCGCCCCGCGGCCGCGTGATCGGAAAGAAATGCCTCGCCGGAGACCTCGCCTTCGTAGGCCTGCCGATACAGGTGCTGCTCATCGGCATCCCAGAGCCTCGCCCAGAGCCAGTCACCCACCGCCTGTGCCCGCTCTTGCCAGTCACCCCGATCGATCGGCTGGGCGGCCGCCAGCAGCCCCAGCCCGGTCAGGGCGTTGAACTCGGCGACCTGCTTGCGATCGCGCTTGGGCAGGCCGCGCGCCTGGCGTGCCTCGAGCAGGGCCGCGTACTCCGGCTCGAATCCGGCGATCGACTCGGCCAGCCCGCCCTGCTCGAAGGCATCGTACGCCCGGCCCACGGCCAGGTTCACCGCCCCGCCGTCGGGCAGTTCGTGATCGATCCGGCTCTCCGGCAGGTCGGCCAGCTGGTGCCAGTCGAGAAAGGACTCGGCATCCTCGCCCAACACCGCGCGGATCTCCTCGGCGGTAAAGACGTAGCTCTTGCCCTCGATGCCGTCGAGCTCGGCATTTTCCGCGGTGAAATA
>NZ_JAWLBP010000010.1:0-1382 GCF_041687595.1 Guyparkeria sp.
TTGGTATCGTGTTCGTTGACACGTTCCTGGGCTGTCTTGCCGGAGGTGGAGCATGAAAAAGCCAACTCAGTCTGATCTTGCCCGCCGGGCAATGGTCGATGCCGAACGCAGGCGTTTCCTGCAGGCGGCGTGCGGGACCGGTCTGGCCGCTTATGGGCTGACGTTCGCCCACCCCGTGTTGGCGGCGCGGAGCGTCGCGGTGTCCAGTGTCAACGCGGCTCGTCACGAGGGGTTCACGCGTTATGTGTTCCGTATCTCGGCGCCGGTGGATTTCGAGACCTTGCTGCTCGACGATCCCCTGCGTGCGGTGGTGGACGTGCGCGGGACGCAGCTCGGCGGAGTTTCCCTGCCCGCCGTGTCCGGCTCGCCCGTGGTCGAGCGGGTTCGGGCCGGCGTGCGCAACGGGACGGACCTCCGGCTGGTGTTCGACCTCAAGAAGCGCGCTCGGCCGCAGATCATCATCCTTCCTCCCGCAGAGGACAGCGATCATCGCCTGGTGATCGACCTGCCGCATGGTGGCGGGGCCGAGACCACGATCGCCAAGCGGGACGACCTTCCCAGCCGCAATTCCACCCTGCAGTCCGGCTCCTCCGGATTCCGTGACCTGGTGGTGGCCATCGACCCGGGGCATGGAGGCAAGGACCCGGGTGCCATCGGTCGGCGGGGTACCCGGGAGAAGGACATCGTCCTGAACATCGGGCTTCAGCTGCGCGACCTGATCGAGTCCACGCCCGGGCTGCGTGCCGTGATGACCCGCGAGGACGATCGCTACATCCACCTGCGCGAGCGCACCCGGATCGCTCGTAGTCACGACGCCGACCTGTTCATTTCCGTGCACGCGGACGCCTTCCGGCTCGCCTCGGCCAAGGGGGCTTCGGTCTACTGCCTGAGCCAGAACGGGGCGAGTTCGGAGGCAGCCCGCTGGCTGGCGGCGAAGGAGAACAGCGCGGACTTCGTCGGCGGGGCCTCGCTGTCCGGTCACGACGAGGACGTGGCCTCGGTGTTGCTGGACCTGGCTCAGACCAAGACCCTGGAGAGCAGCATCGATTTCGGTGATCGCGTCCTGAAGCGCCTGGGCAACGTGGCCCGGTTGCACAAGAAGGACGTGCAGCAGGCCGGTTTCGCCGTCCTCAAGTCACCCGACATCCCGTCGATCCTGGTCGAGAGTGCCTTCATCAGCAATCCCGACGAGGAGATGCGGCTGCGTTCGTCGAGCTATCAGCGCGAGGTCGCCCAGTCGATCCTCGAAGGGGTCAACAACTACTACACGGCCCACGCCCCGCAGGGCACGCGCTACGCGATGCTCTGATCTGATCTCCCGCCGCCTGCGCGGGGGTGCTTGTCTCGGCATGACAGGGCGGGCGACAATGCCCGTTTTGTGC